>JABZYJ010000100.1:0-4942 GCA_015265235.1 Selenomonas sp.
AGTATAAGCTGTGAATAGTGAGGGTACTGCATACGCGGTGCCCTTTTTGCATGCGCGGAAACAAACGATTGCCGACAGCGAGGATGGTGGTGATTATGTAAATGGCAAGGGCGAGGAATCCACAGCGGGAAGATGCTCTGCGGATATATCTGGATAGCGGAGGGGCGATAACGCCAACAGAGATTGCTGAGCGTCTTGGTTTGCCCGCGAGCCGTATCCGCAAATGGAAGTCTGAGGACAAATGGGAACGTCACAAAAAGGAGCGTTCCGATTCTGGGAAAAGGAACGCTCCGAAATCGGAACGGAGGCGTGGCGGTCAGCCGGGGAACAAAAACGCCGTCGGGCATGGAGCACCTCTAGGGAATCAGAATGCTGTAACGACAGGCGAGTATTCCGCCATCTGGATGTACGCCCTCGGTGATGACGAGCGGTGCTTGTGCGATAGGGTTGATACGGATCCGCTGGCGTTGATTGACGAAACGATACAGCTCCTCAGCATCCGAGAGTTGCGTATGCTCAAACGGCTCGAGGAGCTGAGAAATCAAAAAGAACTTGCCGAGAATGAGGATGCCATTGTGTTCACAAAAAAGGCTCCCTGGGGTGCCTTGGTGGCGCGAAAGAGGTACACGAAGCTCTTGATTGACAAGATCATTCTGGTTGAGGAGGCTCTGACGCGCGTGCAGGAGAAGAAACTTCGCGCTATTGAGACCAAGCAGAAGCTCCTCAATGCACGCGGGAGCAGTGAGGATACGGCGCTGAGTATCACAATACAGGCGAAAAAGGAGCGGGACTGATGGACATTCGAAAAGAGGTCAATCCGCATTTCGAATCTTTCCTGTTCGACTGGGACAGCAAGATTTACTTCCTCGTCGGTGGCTACGGATCCTCGAAGTCGTATCACGTCGCTCTGAAAGTCGTCCTGAAACTTCTCAGCGAACGCAGGACGGCGCTTGTTGTGCGTGAGGTTTACGACACCATACGCGATAGCTGCTTTTCTCTCTTTCGTGAGATCGTGGAGGATATGGGACTGGGCGCGATGATCGTATTTAACGCCTCACCGATGCAGATGCGATTTCCCAACGGGAGCAAGATCGTGTTCAAGGGGATGGATAAGCCCGCAAAGCTCAAGTCCATCAACAACATCAGCCTCATCTGGGTGGAGGAGTGCAGCGAGCTCAAGTATGCGGGCTTTAAGGAGCTGCTTGGACGTCTGCGTCATCCGACACTGCCGCTGCATATCATCTTGACAACCAATCCCGTAGCGCGGTCGAACTGGACGTATCAGCATTTTTTTGAGAGTCGCGGATTGGGTGATAAAGAGTTCTATGCGCGGCGTGTCATGCGTGAGGGAAACACGTACTATCATCACTCCGTTGCCGACGACAACCTGTTTCTGCCGGTGGACTACATCGAGCAGCTTGATGAGATGCAGGCGTACGATGCCGATCTTTATCGCATCGCTCGCCTCGGGCAGTTTGGTGTCAATGGCAGGCTTGTCCTGCCGCAGTTCGAAGTGATGGCGCATGATGAGGTTATGGCAGCGGTTGAAGAAATCCCGCGTAAGTATCTGCGCGTTGGTATGGACTTCGGTTTTGAGGCATCGTACAACGCTGTCGTTCGCATGGCAATCGACCACGAAAACAAGTGGCTCTATCTCTATTGGGAATACTACCGAAACCACATGACGGATGACGAAACGGCAGACGCGCTGGAGGAGTTCGTGCGGACGCGTGAGCGCATCAAGGCGGATTCGGCAGAGCCGAAAGCAATCCGCTACTACCAGAAACGTGGGTTTAACATGGTCGCGACGCATAAGAGCAACGGCGGCAGCCGCCATTCGCGCCTTGACAATACGCGCAAGATGAAGCGGTTTCGGCGCATCATCTGCTCGGATGCTTGCGTGCACTGCATCGACGAACTCAAGGAACTCACCTACGCCGTGGATCGGGATGATGAGATCATCCCGGATGAGTTCAACAGGGATGCGCATACGTTTTCTGCGATGTGGTACGGGCTGGATGATTATGACGTGGTTGATCTCAAGCATCGATTCAGCAAGGAGGATTTTGGATTATGAGGGTACACACCACAAAGGATGTGCTCGACCCGCAGGATATTGCGGATATTCTGCAGCGGCACGAGCGGGATTTCGTGTCTCATGTGCTGGAGCTCAAGGACTACTATGCCGGTAAGCACAAGATCCTTACAAAAGAGCAGCGCTCTGTCAGCGCGCCCAACAACAAGATCGTCGCGAATTATTGCGAGTACATCACCAACATGAGCACGGGCTTTTTCATGGGTCAGCCGGTTGCGTACTCCTCGGTGTCGGGAGATACGGATACCGTGAGCGCGCTGCAGGACGTGTTCCGGTACAACGATGAGGCGGACGGCAATCTGCGTCTTGCGGCGGAGGCGAGCGTCACAGGGGCTGCATACGAGGTGCTTTACGTTGACGCCGAGGCAGAGATCCGCTTTTGTGCCGTTCCATCGGAAGAGGTTATTCTTGTTCTTGATGCGACGCTCGAGGAGAATCTGATCGCCGCCATCCGACGCTACCGTGTTGTAAGTCTTGACGGGTCGACTTATAGCGATTATGTGGATGTTTACGACGCACACAGCGTCACAAGCTACGACTACACCGCCGATAAACTCATCCAAAACAGCGCGCCCGTACCACATTATTTTGACGGCGTGCCTGTGATCGAATACCCCAACAACGATGCCCGTCGCGGTGATTTCGAGGGCATTATGACGCTCGTGGACGCGTACAACAAGGCGCAGAGCCTCACGCTCGACGATATGGAGGATTTTACGGACGCCTATCTCGTGCTCAAGGGCATGGGCGGGATGAATGGGGAGGACGCGGCGGAGCTTCGACGCAATAAGATGATGACGCTCGATGAGGGCGGCAGCGCGGAGTGGCTGATCAAGAATCTCAACGACACCTACATCGAGAATATCAAGACACGCCTACAGAATGATATTCACAAATTCAGCGCGATCCCCGACATGAGCGACGATGCTTTTGCAGGGAACACCTCCGGCGTTGCCATCAAGTACAAGCTCATCGGGCTGGAGCAGGTGCGCAGCCGCAAGGAGCGTGGTTTCAAGAAGGGACTGCAGCGGCGCATCGAGTTGATTGCGGGGATGCTCAAAACCAAGAGCAAGGCGGATATCGACTTTCGGGACATCGAAATCACGTTTACGGCGAACATTCCAGCCAACAATCAGGAACAGGCAGAGATCGTCAAGACACTCTACGGGCTTGTCTCGCAAAAGCGTCTGCTCTCGCTCCTGCCGTTTGTCACGGATCCAGCCGAGGAGCTGGAGGAGCTGAAAAAGGAGCAGGAGGAGAATGATTACGGAATAGGGGCGGGCGCACATGGCGAAGACGAAGGCGACACCGACGGAGAAGTACTGGAAAAAGCGGCAGGAAGAACTTGAAAAGAAGTGGGACAAGAAGAGCCGCGAGGAGATTGAGCGAGAGCTGCGCGCCTACTATGAGCAGTCCCTCACTCATATCGAAAAGGACATCAGCGCACTCTATCAGCGGTTCGCGACCGACAACGGAATGGACATGGCGGCGGCGCAGCAGCTCCTCACGGGCAAGGAATATCGTGTATGGCGCATGGACATTGCCGAATACGTCAAGGAGATCAATGCGACAGGAAATCAGGAGCTTTTGCGTGAGCTGAATACCCTCGCCATGCGCAGCCGGATCACGCGTCTTGATGCGCTGCGGGCGGGCACGCTCAAAGAAATGGCGCTTCTCTCCAAAAAAACGGAGAAAGCCATGAAAGAGTTCCTGAAATCGGGTTATGAGGATTTTTACTATCAGGGATTGTACGAGATCGGCAAGAAGCGCGGCCTTGAGGGGGCTGTGTCCCTCGTTGATGGGGATAAGCTCGAGCGCGTCCTGCGTGTCCCGTGGAGCGGTAAGAATTACTCTAAGCGGATCTGGACGAATGGAGCGAAGCTCGCCAAGACCATCCAGCAGAATATCATCGCTGCCGCGCATCGTGGTGTGTCCGTGCAGGACATGACGCGCGTCGTCCGTCAAAAGATGGGCGTCGGTACGAAAGAGGCGGTGCGGCTTGTCCGTACCGAGCTGAACTACGTTCAGAATCAGGCGGCACTCCACTCCATCAAGGACGCGGGGATGAAATACTACCGATTTATCGCTACGCTCGACAAGCGCACCTCGACAGTCTGTCAGTCTCATGATGGTGACGTGTTCCCCGTGGAGGAGGCGATGCCGGGGAAGAATATGCCACCCCTGCATCCGCATTGCCGCTCCGTCATTTCGGGCTGTCTGAGGGGTGAGTATAAGCCGCAGAGCGGTACGCGCATCGCACGGGATGAGAACGGGAAGAATGTTTTTGTGCCGTCCTATATGAAATACGACGATTGGCGAGCCGTCTATGTGGACAAGAAGCTGACACTCGAGGAGTGGAAGGCGGGCAATGTCGCATCACAGGCGACAAATGCGACGGGGGCATTGAACGGTGGGGCGCAAGGTGATATAATAAATCTACAAGGTGGGATAAACGTGATGCAGGCGAAGAAGCGCGACCGTAAAATTATGATTACGGATGTAGCGATTGATAAAGTGCCTTGCGTAAAGATGCCGAACATCTCCATGCAAGAGTGCGAGCGCATACAGGCGGCACATAAGCGACTGCTCAGGATTGCGCAGACACAGAATGAAAGCAATGAAGTCCTGGCAATACTGTCCTTTGCCAACATGGATGAAATTCATGTTCTCGGCAATGAGGACGAAGTAAATCCAGAAACGAATATGAAAGCTCGCGCTGCATTCCTATCTAGTCGATATGGGGAGTTGATGTATCTCCACAATCATCCGAGCACAAACATCTTTTCTATGGCTGATATTGATACCTTTATCACACAGGGCGGTATTGGGTTAATATCTGTTGTGACG
>JABZYJ010000100.1:4952-7104 GCA_015265235.1 Selenomonas sp.
GTTTATATTCTGCATAAAAACCATCGATATACTTATGAGAAAGCTCGAGACTTGCTGTTTCTTATTCGGGAAGCGGTAAGCGAGGATACAGAAAAAATGGTTGCTATGTTTTTACGAGATTGTAAGGAGGCGGGGATTGATTATGGCAAGGCGAAATAGCGAGATAAAAATTCCAGGCATTGATGACCGCCCGATGACGAAAGAACGGTTGGATGCGATGTGGGAGCGGCTTTCTACGCAAGAGGAAGTTTTTTTTGGCGTTGGAAGACGGGGTCAGGCAGGGGCAGATGATAAAGCACCATCTGTAATCAAGCCTGTGCGAAAGACGAGAGTATGTCATGGCAAACTTCAAGCTGATTTATCAGATACTCACGCTCTTGGATAAGTACCTTGACGACGAGGAGCCGGATTTCTCGAAGCTCTCGGCGGCGCACTTCAAGGTCTCTGAGAAGCGATTCGCGCACATCATGCTCATGCTCTACGAGGCAGGCTACATCGACGGCATCGCCCCGATTCACTTGGGCGGCAATGACTATGATTTCAAGCTGACAAGCCCACGCATCACCCTCCGAGGACTCGAGTACCTCGAGGAGAATACAATGATGAAGAAAGCCTATCGGCTCTTGAAGGGCGTCAAGGAGATCACACCGGGGCTGTAAAACAGAACACAAAGCACTTTGCAATATTCGCAGAGTGCTTTTCTTATGCTCGTTTTTGAGCGAAAGTGAGGGGTAGGCATGAATGGGATCCGAGCGCCGGCGCATATCCGTGTCGGTATAAAACTAGTGCTCACGCAGAGGAGGAATGAAATGAGCGATAATCTGTTTGATTTCGACTTGCAGCGCTTCGGCGATGATGCAGGTGATTCCGCTGGAGCGGACAATGCGAGCGACAACAAGCCGAAGACTGATCCTGCCGATGATAAGCAGGACGACACGCAGGCAAAGATTGACGCAGCCGTTACTGCCCGTCTTGCTGATGAAAAGGCGAAGTGGGAGAAGGCGTATCAGAAAAAGGCTGCGGCGGACAAAAAGGAGGCCGAGCGACTGGCGAAGCTCTCCGAGGATGAACGCCGTGCGGCTGAACTCGAGGCACGCAACAAGGAACTTGAGGAGAAAGATCAGGAGATCCGGCGCAAGGAGCTCAAGCTCGAGACGGTGAAAGTGCTCGCCGATCGGAGCCTCCCCGTTGCGTTTGCGGACTATCTGATTGCCGAGGACAGTGAGTCTACGCTCAAGCGCATCACTGCGTTTGAGAAGGAATACAAGAAGGCCGTAGAGGAAGGCGTCAACGAAAAGCTCAAGGGAAAAGCCCCTGCCGCGAGTGGCGGCGGCGCAGGTGACTCTGCGGGCGTTGAGAACGGCTTTTTCAAGGCCATCTATGACAATCAGGCAAAGAGGTAAGAAAGGATGACGACTATGAAGAATAAGATGAACTTTGATCTCCAGCGTTTCTCGGACACGGGATACCTGAAGGACAATTTGCAGGGCTTCGTGCCGAAGTCGATCGCAGCGGACATCATCGCAGACATTGTGCGCGGCTCGTCCGTAATGCGGCTCTCGACGGTGCAGCCGATGACCTCCGAGACGCAGAAATTTCCCGTTATGACGGCGGGTCCCGGTGCATACTGGGTCGGCGAGACGGAGCGCATCAAGACATCGGTCGCTGAGTGGATTTTTCCCGAGCTTGTCGCAAAGAAGATCGCGGTCATCGTACCATGCAGCCGTGAGAAGCTCGAGGATACGACAATCAACGTGTTCGGCGTTGTTCGCCCGTATATTGCGGAAGCGTTCTACAAGGCGATTGATTCGGCATGTCTCTTCGGTACGAACTCGCCCTTTGCGAAGAATATCTTCGGCGTTGCGAGTGCTGCCGGAAACGTGATCGCGGAGGAGACGAATCCGAAGCTTGACCTCGATATCTCCGACGTGATGGCACTTGTCGAGAATGGCGGGCTTGACGTGAACGGCTTTGTCGCAGGGTACGACCTCAAGAACAGCCTGCGCAAGCTCCGTGATGGTAACGGCAATCAGCTCTACGTCACGGGTGTCGATTCGAGTACGCTCTACTCGCAGCCAATCGAGTTCTCGCGCAACGGCGCATGGGACAAGACGAGGGTGCGCGCAATTGCGGGCGATTGGAAGTATTCCAT
>JABZYJ010000101.1 GCA_015265235.1 Selenomonas sp.
ATAAGGATGTCGTCGCGAGCGGGCGTTCCACAGTTTCCGCCGCTGATCGGGTCGGCAACATTACGACCGGTGCGAACTTTATCAAGAACAACTTCAAAAACACGGGAGAGATCGTCAACGATCCGGTGGGCGCTCCGGGCATGGGAGCGAACTGGAGCGACACGACGGCGGTCCCCGGCGTAACACTGAAGTTCTCCACGGTTCGCCAGCAGATCGTCACGTACAGCGGCGACATGCGCTATATCTCGATGGTCAAGCAGAACGGCTCGACCGAGCCAACGGCAGATACCGTCAACAAGACGGGGCTCGACATCTTCGGGCGTGATCTCTTTGACGACAAGAACTCGGGCAATGAGCCCTCGGGCACAGCGATGGTGAACAGCATGCTGACCGTATACGCGAAGACGAACGCTGCCGACCCGCACTGGCTCAGTTCGGACGGCATATCACTTGCCGACACGGCGAACCAGGTGACACTGCAGGCTCATACGGAGACGGGAGCGCGTACCCAGCTCTATAAGAACATGACGGATATTCTCACCGATCATGGTGAGAATATCACGCGCGATATCACGAATGTCTCCTCGACCGATGTCGCAGAGCTTGCGATGAAGATGATGCAGCAGCAGACCGTCATGAGCATGTCGCTCTCGATGGGCGCGCGCATCCTGCCGCTCTCGCTCGTGGACTATCTGCGGTAGGACGCCGCACGGATGATATGATGGGAAAGGATGCCCAAGATGCCGATGCTCTACCTCAATGTGCGCCATACGCTGCCGATGATTGGGATCCAGTCGCAGAAGAACACACTGGACGCCAGTATTCAACAGCCGCAGTATGACCAGGAGACGCAGAATGCGCGCTCCAATCTGTACGCGATCCAGCCAAAACTCGATATTGACAGCTATCCGAGCCGTCACAGCTACGGACACAGCAGCAATGAGGACTTCGCCGCAGACAATATGCAGCGCGGCTTCTCTGGAGTACAGGAAGGCACATCGAAGCACACACAGATGGGCTGGTCACTCGCCGAGGACGGGCCAAAGCCCGGGCGGCAGGTAGCCATCGAGCAGATTTATCGTGATATGATGAGCATCGCTGACCAGAACCGCGTGCTCGTCGCACAGGCAATCCCTGACCCTGAGGTGCATTTCACCGTCGGTGAGGTTGCCGGCGAGCCGACCGTCGGGCGCACGACGCCGCACTGGAATGTCACGAGCCGTGCGCACGTCGAGTACAACCGCGGCAATATCGAGATCTATCTGCAGCAGAAGGGCAGCATCCGCGCGTGGGTCAGCGAAGGAAAATATGATATACTTGCGTAACAGGAGTCTCTGACGATGAAGATTATGACCAGCCGTTTCGGTGAGATTGAGGTCGCTGAGGATGCCGTCATCCACTTTGCAGCAGGCATTCCCGCGTTTGAGAAGGAGCACGAGTTCCTCATCATTCCCTATGGGGACGACAGCCCATACTCATTTCTTCAGTCGGTGAAGACACCGGATCTTGCCTTCTTGATGGCGATGCCGCACACGTTCTTCCCGGACTATGAGGTCACGATTGACGACGATGTGGAGCGCGAGCTCGCACTCAACTCGCCGGATGATGTGCTGATCTACGCAGTGCTGACGCTCTCGGGCAGCAACATCCGCGACTTGACGGCGAATCTCATCGCCCCGATTGTCATCAATGCCAGAACCCGCAAGGGGAAACAGATCGTGCTTGACCGCAGCCCGTATACGACGAAGCATCGGCTCTTTCCGCAGGATCAGGAGGAAAAGTAATGCTCGTACTCACACGGAAGCCCAGACAGCAGATCATGATCGGCGACAATATCGTCATCAACATAGTGGAGGTTCAGGGCGACAATGTGCGCATCGCCATTGATGCGCCGCGCAGCGTCAAGATCTACCGCGGTGAGATTTACCGCGCCATTCAGGAGGAGAACCAGCGTGCCGCAGCACCGCAGATGATTGATCTCGAAGCGCTGCCCACGCGTTCATCATAAAAATATAGCAAAAACAACATGTCCCAAGGAAGGACAGACGGGTGCGCGGGATGCGCACACCGTAGCACATGGAGGGATGCCTTATGGCTGTAGGTAGTGTTCAGGATTATATGTTGGCGGCGGTCGCTGTCAGCAGTATGCAGGACGGCGCAGGAGCGCAGCGTCCCCTGCCGGGGGACGGGAAAACCGAGGCGCCAGCGCCTCCTAATGCAGCTGCAGCGGCTGCAGAGAAGGCACGGCAGGAAGCCGATGCCGCCGCTGCCCATGAAAAGAAGAAGCCCATCAACGAGGAGCAGGCGGCGTATATTACGAAGCAGCTCAACGAGATCATGCGGCGCATCGACGTAAACCTCAATTTTCAGTATCACAAAGAGATCAACGTCATGTCGGTACGCATGCTGGACAAGAAGACGGGCGAGCTCTTGCGCGAGATTCCGGCGGAATCGTTGGTCGAGCACATGATCAAGGTACGCGACTGGCTCGGTGCATTCCTGGACAAGACGGCGTAAGGCGATAAGGAGGAAATTATGGCAGGAGCAAGAGGTATCTACGGACTTTCGGGTTCGGGGATTGATGTAGAGTCACTGGTCAAGGTCGGCATGATGTCCGAGCAGAAGAAGTATGACCGCCTTTATAAGAAAGAAGTCGAGACGGAGTGGCGCAAAGAGGCCTTTGCTGACGTCTACAGCGCGGTGAATACATTCCGCAGCAGCATGTCGGATATGCGTCTGAGCTCGCGGACGAAGCCCATGACGGCGACGAGTTCGCTCTCGGATGTCGTGACGGCGACGGCGAATGCAAACGCCGGCGTGATGTCGCATACCGTGGAGGTCACGCAGGCAGCCTCGAACGCCTATCTGATGACGGCGGCGGGGCAGAAGGTGGCGCGTACGAATACTGCGGCACCCGCAAGCGTTGCCCTGAAGGACGTTGCCTTCGCGGGCGGCACGATGCCCGCAGGCATGGCGAACGGTGATACGGCACTCAGCTTCAAGCTCTCGAACGGGACGGGCACGGCGGAGGTCAAGTTCACGGCAGAGGAGATCTTTACGAAGAACCTCACGCTCAACGATCTCGCGACGCGCATCAACAATGCACGCTTTATCGACAGCGACGGAAAGAAGACAGCACTTAACATCACGGCAAGCTACGACGCCGTGTCCGACGCCTTCTCCATTGTGAACACGAAGTCGGGCAGCGACAACAAGGTCAGCCTTTCCGTGGATACGGGGGCAGGATCTGCGGCAGATACAACGGCTCTGCTGAACAATCTGAAGCTCGGACAGGTCAGCGGTGGGTCGATCAGCGCACCGCTTTCGTTTACGGCGGCGGGCACGACCTCTACCCTTGAAGCGGCGGGTACGAATGCAAGCGTCAAGATCGACGGCCGGACCTATACGGATCTGCAGGAGAATAAGCTGCAGGTCAACGGCGTCACCTATACCTTTAAGAAAGCGACGCCCGCCGGCACGACGGCACAGGTGACGATCGCACAGGATCAGGAGAAGCTCGTCGAGAACGTCAAGAAGTTCGTCGAGGACTACAATAAGCTGCTCGATGATCTCCACGGACGTTACAACAACAATAAGTATCCGGATTACGAGGTTCTGACGAAGGATCAGGAAGCCTCGATGTCCCACGAGCAGGTGGAGAAGTGGAATGAGCGCGCCAAGTCGGGACTGCTCTACCGCGACGGCTACCTCCGCTCGATCATCAGCGATATGCGCGATGCCGTAACCAATCGTGTCGGCTCTGCGCCGGGACGCTACAACAACCTCGCGGCAATCGGTATTACGTCGAAGGATCAGAGCGGGCATCTGAAGCTCGACGAGAACAAGCTCCGCACGGCGATCTCAGCGGAGCCGGATGCGGTCAACCAGATCTTCTCCCATACGGACGACGACGACAACTATGGAGATAACGGTGTTGCAACGCGTCTCGCCGAGCGTCTCGGCAAGCGCATGGAGTCGCTCAAGAGCCACGCGGGTATGACGGCAAACAAGTCCGACCGCAGTGAACTCGGCAAGCTCATCGAAAACTACGAGAAGCAGATGAGCGATTTCAAACAGCTCATGAGCTCCTTTGAGAATCAGCTCTACAAGAAGTACAATGCGATGGAGGAAGCCATCTCGAAGCTCTCCACGCAGTTCGGTTTCTTCTCCAGACAGTGATGCTAGGAGGATTCCCACATGGTCAACAGTGCCGCGGAGGCCTATAAGAAGCAGCAGATCATGACGGCGACGCCCGAGGCGCTGACGCTTATGCTCTACAACGGCTGTCTGAAGTTTATCAAGGAGGGTGCCGACGCGCTCGCCGAAAAGAACTATGAGGCGGCCAACACCTCGCTGCAGAAGGCACAGAACATCATCTCGGAGTTCCGCGTCACCCTTAATATGGACTACGAGATCTCGCATCAGCTCCTGCCGCTCTACAACTATGCGTACGACCGCCTGGTCGAAGGAAATCTCGATGATAACCTCGACGCCATTAAGGAGGCAACGGACATCATCACGGAGCTCCGCGATGCGTGGGCACAGGCGATGAAGAAGGCCCGCGAGGAGAAGGGAGCGCAGCGTGCGGAAGGGAGCGGCGTCTATGCCGGATAAGGCCTACGAAGAGGCACGTTCCCTGTGGGAGAAGTACCGCGTGCTGACGCATGAACTCATGAAGTTCATCGACGAGGAGGAGGTCGATACCTTCCTCGATCTCGTCGACCAGCGCGGGCAGGTGATCGAAATGCTGCAGGCGCTGCCTGCTGATCCCTATCGGGGCAGTGCGGATTTTGCGGCACTCGATGCGGAGCTCCGTCCGCTCGAGATGCAGATTCAGTACAAGGCACGTGCGTGGCTGAACCGCTCGCGCCGCCGCAATGCGGCCGTGCACAGCTACGATACGGGCGAGGGCAGCCCTGTGGGCGGCTATCTCAACCGACGGCACTGAGGCGCGGGACCTCTTCTCAACGACTCTTGACAAACAATCATAAAAAAAGCAAACTTTTTTATGAAAGCCGCTTAAGTATGTCGTCGCTTTGACGATATATTATATGTAACAGGGTAATACGCAAGCGGTGCGGCTGCCATGGATGGCCAGCTAGCAGCCAACCAGGATAGACGCGTCACTTGCATATTATATAGCGGGCATGGATGTCCGCACATAAAAGTTAAGATTCCGGATCATCCGGAAACACACCAGGGAGGAATTTTCACATGGCAATGGTAGTTAAGAACAACATGTCGGCGGTCAACACGCTCAACATCCTGAACCGCAACCAGTCGGCTCTTGCGAAGAGCCTGCAGAAGGTCTCTTCGGGCATGAAGATCAACGATGCCGGCGACGATGCATCGGGCTATGCCATCTCCGAGCGTATGCGCGTCCAGATCCGTTCGCTCGATCAGGATAAGCAGAACACGCAGAACGGCAACAGCATGATGAAGACGGCCGAGGGCGCTGTCGCAAGCACGGTCGAGATCCTCAAGACCCTGAAGGAAAAGGCCATCAACGCTGCGAACGACACGAACACGGACGAGGATCGCCGCACGATCCAGAAAGAGATCAACCAGATGGTTGACCAGATCGACGACAACGCACTTGCTACGT
Source organism: Selenomonas sp. (assembly GCA_015265235.1). Lineage (GTDB taxonomy): Bacteria > Bacillota > Negativicutes > Selenomonadales > Selenomonadaceae > Centipeda. Next base: position 5,606 of record JABZYJ010000101.1, read on the forward strand.
ACAACGGCAAGTACCTCGTCGATGGCTCGCGCAACAGCATCGGTACGGCAACCTGCACGACACTGACGAACAACGCGCTGAGCACGGCTTCGGCATGGGGTTCTGCGCTGACGTCTCTCCAGAGCCGCCAGAACGAGAGCCTCAACATCCAGTCGACGGATAACGTCACCATCTCCTATGTTCGCCAGGGTCGTACGTACACGACGACGTTCTCGGTCGGCAGCCAGTCGCTCACGGACATCATCGGCAAGACGGCGTTCAACGGCACGGATTCCTTGAAGGGGTCGGATCTCGTTGGCGGCACGACGCAGGGCGCATGGATCGGTCTCGACAAGGCCGGCAACAGCGTCTACACGGCTGACAACAAGACGGCTCTCTCGATCAACGCTGCTGGTGCAGGTACGACGTTCCAGGTCTCGGCGTTCACGATCGGCATCACGGACAACACGGGTGCTCTCCGCAAGACGGCGAACACGGCGCTCGACAACTTCAACGAGCGCATCCGCGCAGAGAACAAGTCCGAGGACAACGCTCTCGTTCTCCAGACGGGCGTGAAGTCGAACCAGGCGATCAAGGTCAGCATGACGGATATGCGTTCGCTCGCACTCGGCATGAAGGGCACGGATGGCTCTGTCATCAGCGTCCAGACGCAGGACAAGGCGAATGCAGCGATCAACTCGATCGACTCCGCTCTCCAGAAGGCGCTCGACGAGCAGGCCAACATCGGTGCTGTCCAGACGCGTCTCCGCTACACGGCTTCGAACCTCACGACGCAGTCCGAGAACGTCCAGAACTCCGAGTCCACGATTCGCGATGCGGATATGGCAAAGGAGATGACGGAGTACACGAAGAACAACGTTCTTCTCCAGGCTGCTCAGTCGATGCTCGCACAGGCGAACCAGAACAGCTCTGCTGTCCTCTCGCTCCTCCGCTAATTCGTTTCGACGATTTATACGGAATTCAGGAATCCCTCCCCTCGGGGAGGGGTTCTTTTTTTGCCAAAAATCGCTGTATCGCGTATAATGGAATGTAGAGAGAGGGTGTACCGGATGAGAATATCTGCGTGCTATATTGTCAAGGACGAAGCAGAGGAGCTGCGCCGTTCTCTTGCCTCTGTACGAGCTGCCGTGGATGAGATCATCGTTGTTTCGACGGCGGGCAGCTCTGCGGTGCGGGACGTGTGTGCTGCGTTTTCGGCAGAAGTTCACGACTTCGCATGGGTGAATGATTTTTCTCTTGCCCGCAATAAGGCGCTGCAGTATGTAACGGGGAATATCGTCATCTTCCTGGACGCAGACGAATATTTTCTGCATCCGTATGACGTGCGTCAGGCGATCGCAGAGATGGCATATGGGCAGATGCAATGGGATATCGTCATGGTC
>JABZYJ010000102.1 GCA_015265235.1 Selenomonas sp.
GCCGCAGCGCGAGTGAACCGAGCGGCAGACTCCACCGCTCCTGCATCGTGCCCCCCGCAAAGGAGACAATCTCCGTGCTGCCGCCGCCGATGTCCGCCATGATGCCATCCGCATAGGGGATGCTCGCCGCCGCCCCGCGAAAGGCGTACGCCGCCTCCTCCGCGCCCGAGAGCACGCGGATGCGGACGCCTGTGCGCCGCTCGATCTCCGCGAGCACGGCAGCGCGGTTCGTCGCTGTACGCAGCGCCGCCGTCGCAAAGGCATGGACGCGGCTGATGCCGAGGGCGTCGATGAGATCCACGAATCCGCCGAGGATCTTTATCGTCAGATCAACGCCCTCGCGCGTGAGCCGCCCATCGGCGAGGCAGCCCGCAAGTCCCGCCGTGTGCTTGCGCTTCATGAGCATCGTAAACGCATCGCCCTCGATCTGATAGACCGCCATGCGGATGGTGTTCGAGCCGATGTCGATGATCGCGTGGAGCATCGTGCTACCTCTTGAGGCCGCTGCCCGGAATCGGCACAACCACACGATAGTTGTCGGGCATCCCCTCGGCAAAGAACGCCCGCGCCCCCGCGAGCGCCGCCGCCGCCGTCAGCTCTGCATAGATGCCGCGCTCCCCGAGCGCCTTTGCCGCCGTCAGGATCGCGCCGTCCTCCACGGCGATCGCGTCGCCCTGACTGCTGCGCAGCGCCCAGAGGATCGCCTCCATGCGCGGCGGATCCTCCACGCGGATGGTCTCGGCGATCGTATGCCGATACGGCGTGCGCGGGAGCCCGTGAAACGCATCGACGACAGGCGCGCATTTCGTACTCTGCACACCGACAAAATGCGGCAGGCGCCCGATCTCCTCGAACCCCTGATAGAGCCCGAGCAGCATCGTCCCGTTCCCGATGGGGACGAAGATATAGTCGGGCACGGTGCCTCCGAGCTGGTCATAGATCTCATACGCCATGCTCTTGACCCCGTCGATAAAGAGCGGGTTGTAGATATGGGAGGCGTAGTAGGCATCGCCGAGCTCCTCCTGCGCCATCGCCATGGTATGCGCACGACCATTCGGTACACGGACAATGTCTGCCCCATACGCTGCAATCTGCTTGACACGCTCCGCCGACACATCATCGGGGACGTAGACGCGGCACGCGATCCCCGCCGCTGCCGCATACGCCGCCACCGCCGCACCCGCGTTGCCCGCCGTGTCCAGTGCCACCTTGTCGATGCCGATATGCGCCAGCTCCCCGATGAGGCGCTTTGCCCCGCGATCCTTGAACGAGCCGGTCGGCTGACGATCCTCCATCTTGAAATAGAACCGCCGTCCGTCCATCATGCGCGGCAGGAGGGGCGTCGGCATCTCGCCGAGCGTCACCTTATCATGGACATCCTTTGCATCCATCGCACTCTGGTACAGCCGGAACAGGCCACCGCACTCACATTGAAATGAATGCGTCGCAACGGGATACTCCTTTTTGCATTGTTCACAGAAAAAGTGCATCGTAATCCTCCTATTCCTTCCCATCCGCAGGCGCCGCAGGTACGCCCGCCGCATACATCGGCGGATCGACATCCTCGGTCAGCGCATGCGTCCCGAACATCGTCGTCAGCGTCTCACGCGTAAACCCGTACGTGGGCGCCGAGAAATCCTGCCGCGGGTCGTAGCGGTTGTTCGGCGCACCGAGGAGGCCGCAGACCGTATCGTACATCATATCGTTCGTAAAGTACGCATCCCGCCGCCCCGTCAGCGTCGCCGTGCGGCGCGGCATTGCGGCGCGGTATTCGGGCGAGAGATAGATGAACATGGGAATGCGCACCATATCGAACTTGAACACATCGGGATTGTGCGAGATCTGCAGATTCTCTCCATGATCGGAGAAATAGACCATCGCGCGCAGGTTCAGATTCTTCTCCGCATAGGCAAAGATCTCCGCGAGGATATGATCCGTATAGAGAACGCTGTTCGCGTAGGACGGCGCACTCGTCGCCGTCGAGTCGCCCGCTGCCGAGTCGAATTTCGCCCACGTATCGGGGTAGCGGTTGTTGTAGTAGATATGACTGCCCATCAGATGCAGAACGACGAAGTTATTTGCCTTTGGATCAATACGCGTCAGGTACGGGAGCAGGCTCTCGTCATACTTCGTCGTAAAATTGTAGGAGTCATCTGTCCACTCCGCCACGTCCGCCGTCTTGGCAACCATCGTGATCGCACTGTCGAACTGCCCATAGCGCCCCTGATTGCTGAACCAATACGTCTTGTAGCCGATCTTCTTCGCCACATCGAGGATCGACGCCGACTCATAGAACTCCTTGTCGTTGTACTGGCTCTTCTCCGTCAGCGCGCGCTCCAGCACGGGGACGGTCTGCGTCCACGAGGAGTAGACATTCTGATAGATCAGGAATCCGTCCCGGCTCGCCATGCTCTCCAGCCACGGCGTATCCTCGTACGGGAAGCCCGGCGTATAGGCGTGCATATAGTCGCGCGACGCCGACTCACCGATGATGAAGATCACCGTCCCCGGCGCACGCGCGGCGAGCGTATTCTCCAGATCAATGATGAGCGACTCGTAGCGCTCGCCCTGATTTAGTCCATACGACTGCGTCTCTTCGACATACGATGTCACGTCCTTGTATGTCCCTGCGATCGAGCACTCGGGCACGAGGGCAAAGAGGACGCCTGCCGCGACCACCATGACCGCGACGAGCGCGCCCATGCGCGAGCCCTCCGCGCTCGGATAGATGCGGCGCGCGAGCACGAGATAGCTGCGGTAGAGGAGATAGATAAAGAGGAGCAGCAGCACCCCGATGCCAAGCGCGGGCAGCGTCCCCACCGTCGACTCGATGTAGTCGCCCGCCTCGTGCCAGTTCGTCAGATAGAGCGCCATCAGTGAGGCGGGACTGAGCGCGTGCCAGACCGTCATATAGTACGCGATCTGCGTCAGCGGGATGAGTGACATGAGAAAGCCGAGCACAGCGAGCAGTGCCGCCGTCACGCGGCGATGACCGAGCCGCAGGAACGCCCCGCCGAGTGCGGCGAGCGCGATCATCTGCGCCGTCCCGATAAGAAAGTCAAAGTAGATCAGCGACTTGTACCAGTCCTGATGGTACGTCCACGCATAGAGCAGCGGGAACGTCAGACACCAGAGCAGCCCCGGCACCATCGCCCCGAGCATTCCGCACGAAAAGAGCGAAACACCAGTCCCATACTGCAGCAGCATAAGGACAACAAGGACAGGAATGAGCCCGGGGAGAAAATACTCCGCGCCCATGTCCTGTCCCATATTGATATAGGCGGCGACCATGACCAGAAAATAGATGCCCGCCGCCGCCGCATAGCGGATCCACTCATTGGTCCGCTCCACACTTAGTTTCATGAACGAATACTCTACTCCATAATAAAGATCTCAAGATCCCGTCGACCGAAGGACAGTGCCTCCGCGTGTGTATCAAAGGCAACGTCGATACGATAGCCATTGATTGCATAGCCGATGTCCTCTGCCACGGCCTCACCGTAGCCAGGGATAAAAACGTGGGTTCCGAGCGGGATCACGGACGGGTCAACGGCGATCACGCCGCGGCGCACGAGCGTCCCCGTCGCCGTATGTTTGCCGTTGCCGGGATCGTACGCACTGTACGCCGTCGCCGACACATAGACCGAGCGTCCGCCGCCGCGGCTCACCTGCGGGGGACGCTCCTCGACGATGCCGAGGGCCACGGGATCATAGTCCGCTCCGCCCGACAGCGCATGATAGGTCGCCTCGCCGCAGATCCCATCCACGGTGAGCTGATGTGCTGCCTGACAGCGCTCGATCGCCTCGCGCGTCATGGGGCCCGCGATCCCGTCCGCTGCCCCTGCAAGATAGCCCCCCTGAATCAAGAGCTCCTGCACGTGCTTTACCGCACCGCCGCGCATCCCCTCCTTGACGAGGATATGTGCTGCCTCGGCGGGCATCTGCACCACCAGCGGTGCGCAGACCGCCAGTGCCGTACCTGCCGCGAGACTGCGGCGCAGCGTCCGCTGTGTCCGGCGCGTCACCCGACGCCGACGTCCAAAAATATGTTTCAGAGCGAAAAGGAGTTTTCGTATCTGTGTCATTCGGATGCTCCCTTCATTTCTCAGCGCGCTGCAAGCCATTCCCCCATCGGCGGCACGCCTCATACGCCTCGACTGGCCGTATGGAATCCGTGCCCTCCACGCAGCGCATCCATTTCTTTTGATAGAAATATTTTACTATAAAGAAGGAAATCCGTCAAACCTGCGCCAACTCGATCGCAGGAGCACGCGCGATTAGGCCATCCTCCGCCGCGTACCGGTAAAAACAGCGCAGCCCCTCCAGCGTCTCCGCGTCCAGCTGCCAGACCACGGCGTGACCGAGATACTCCGTCAGCTCCGCGCGCGTAAAGCGCCCGTCCGCGAGCACCTCGCCAATCGCCGCGTCCTTCACGCGCGCCCAGTGGCGAAACGCCCCCGCGATGCGCCCATGCACCATGCGGAGTGCCGCGGGGTGCGCCGCCGCGAACGAGCGCGCCGCCGCCCAGATCCCGAACACCATGCGCAGCCCCGTCAGCTGCTTCCACTCGCGCGCGAGGTCGTAGATATAGATTCCCTCCGGCGGATGATGATAGAGCTCCAGCGCATCATCACCGATGAACATCGACGCCGCCGCGCCGCCCGGCACGGGGTCAGCGGGCGTGAGCGGCCGCACCTCATACGTCGGCGCGGCATCATAACGGCGGTGCAGAATGATCTTCAGCAGCACATGAGACGAGGCGGACTTGTCCGAGAGCAGGACGCGCTGCGTCCCGATCTCCTCTGCCGGTACGCGGCTCACGAGGAGCACGCTCCGCACATCACCGTCCGAGGCGATGCACACATCGGGCAGGATGAGCAGATCCTCCGCATGGCGCGCATAGGTGATCGACGACACCCCCGACACATCGAGATTCTTCGCCTCAAGCCGATCATTCAGCTGCGCGGGCACGGCACGCAGGATATCCAGCCCCTCCGCCGCCCCATGCGCGAGCGCATACGTCAGCGGCAGCACATTGAGAAACGCTATATGACCCACGCGCGGCACCATGCGCAGCCCCCCCTTTCCGAGTTACACCTCTATTATAATCCCAATGCGCCAAAAAATACAGTATGTTGAAAATATATCTTTTCCGTTTGTTTAGTCGTCTCTAGGAAAATACTGATAAGGTGCTTGCCTCCTGATTGACACTGCCAAACTTCTCCTATATCATAAAAGTGAAAGAGGAGAACGACCGAAGGCGTCAGGCTGTCGGCGGCATTTGCTGTCCGGCGGGGGTGACCTGTAAGCATGGACGCGGCGTTTCCTCTTTCTGCAAATCTAATAGCTCGTTCCGATCTGCGCGATCTTGAGATCACCGCACTCATGATCAAAAATGCCGTCTTGAAAAGATACAGTCATTCGGAAAGGGTTCTGCAATACACACCTGACGCACCGTGGGGTTTCTTACAACTCACACGGCTTCAGCCGCAAATGTGACTGCGTTGACTTCGTGCCGTCATCATGTTACAATATGATTAATAGAAGATGCTTATTCCTCTTCCTGTTTGCAGATCAAAACTTGTGGAGGAATCGGCTTCACAGAAGATGTTTGTCTCTCTTCGCCCGGGTTCATAACCTGGATACGTTGCAGGGAAACGCCTTTGGGAAGTCTCCCCTCGGCCGCACTAACGCCTGTCTTCGGACGTGGCGTAGCGGCGAGGGGGGGATTTTTTTCATAGTAAACCCCACAGGCTCTCTTCACCTTGCCCAAATCCACCTTGTCTGCTATACTGAGGATACTAAAGGACTGTCTCGTTAGTGGAGCATGATGCCTCCCAGCCGCGCCCGTTCGGAGCGCGACTCAGCGAGCAGTCCTCTTTTATTCATGTGCCCGCATGCCTTGACAATATCTGCTGCCGTCGATATACTTGAGAAAAATGAGTCCTGCAGGACGAATCGTCCCGGCGCTTTGTGCCGTTGGATAGCTTTCACCCATGGCAGGGCTCTTTTTTATGTATGCAGAGCATATCTTCACGTGCCGTACGACTTCTCCTTCCTTGCCTTCCATGCGCCCCTATGGTATAGTGAAGGCAATAAGAACATCCTCTCCACCGCGACGAGTAAGCATAGGCGCGGTGGCAGTAGCAGCGGATGAGCCGTTACCCTCACCGCTGACACTGGATGTTCTTTTTGTGTGCCTTCCATGCGCGCGATCCCTCATAAGCATAAGAAAAAATGCTGCTGTACGAAGTTTTCGCTCCGTACAGCAGCATCGCTATCACACCAACAGTTTCACATCGTGCTCGTCCAGAAATCTCTCACCATGTCGACAGGGTGTCTTACCCCTCCGCGCTGACAATCTTTACGCCGCTGCTCGTCCCGAGGCGCGTCGCCCCTGCGGCGATCATCGCCTCGGCATCTGCACGGCTGCGGACGCCGCCCGACGCCTTGACCCCCATCGCAGGGCCCACGGTCTCGCGCATCAGTGCGACATCGGCCGCCGTCGCGCCGCCCGTGGAGAACCCCGTCGAGGTCTTGACGAAGTCTGCCCCCGCCTCCTGCGCGAGGCGGCAGGCCGTGCGCTTCTCCGCGTCGGTCAGAAGGCAGGTCTCGATGATGACCTTCGTCAGGGCTTTTCCTTTTGCCGCAGCGACGACGCCCGCAATATCCGCGCGCACATAGTCGTAGTCCCCGTCCTTCAGGCGTCCGACGGGGATCACCATGTCCACCTCCTCCGCGCCGTCCGCGATCGCCTGCTGCGTCTCGAATACCTTCACCGCCGTTGGTGTCGCGCCCTGCGGAAAGCCAATGACCGTACAGGTCTTGACCCCCGTGCCGCGCAGCTGCGCCGCTGCATAGGACACCCAGATCGGGCTGACGCAGACGGAGGCGAAATGATACTGTTTTGCCTCGCTGAGCAGCTGGTCAATGCCGGCTCTCGTCGCATCCGTTTTCAGCAGCGTATGGTCAA
>JABZYJ010000103.1 GCA_015265235.1 Selenomonas sp.
TCGATGAATATGTACAGTATCTCAATTCTAATGACTAATTTTTAGGTTTTTGTGTCCAGTTTTTGTTGACTAGTGCACCCGTCTACGGGGGAAAGTGGCGAGCGCAGCGAGCCGAAGGGGGCGTGCCCCCCTCCGTCATTGATACGGATCGTCGCATCACATATCTTCATTTTACATCTGCGGCGAAATGGCGTACAATAAATTATTATGAAAATCCATGCAAAAAAAGAAAGACCTCCTCAAAAAAGCCCACGGAAGAAGAAAAACTCATTTCTTCTTCCGTGGGCTTCTGTACAGAAGCAACTATGCCTGTGCCTCTGTTTTACGTTTCATATAGTTACACCACGATGCTGTAATAACAGGGACGAGAAGTGCTGTCACAATAACGCAGGTAGCAACCAATGCTGTTGCTGCGGGGGCAATTGGCTCAAACTCTGGTATCATCTGGGCGATAATAATCGGATTCGTTACCGCGGCACCTGCCGTACTTGATGCGGCAAGCCCAGCTCCACCATGTCCTCCGGCGACCCAGCGATCGGCAAAGAACAAGGGAATTCCCGTAACGACGATAACTGCAAGGCCCATGAGGATCCCGAGGAGCCCTGTCTGACCGATTACCGCTAGATCTATTGTGTTCCCAAGGGCAAATCCAAAAAATGGAATCATCGTCATGGATGCACTGCCAAAAAATGTACGAAGTTCCTTATCCAGATTGCCAAGGATAAATCCAATAACGAAAGGAAGCACCGCTCCGACAAAAAGACGCGGCTCAAAGTACGCCGCTCCTGTACTGCCAAGGATGAACATCGTCACCAACGGACCAGATTCAATACTCGTCAGAACGAATGCACCGGCCTCTTCCTTCGTACCATACTGCTGCATAATAGAAGCATATAGACCGCCATTCGTCATATCCATGGAGGTAACAATGGCAAGCGTTGAAAGACCTGCAAAGAATCCAGTCTGTATCATGCCAGGCGGCATAAACTTCACGCAAATCATCCCAATGATCCACGCAACGAGAATTTTAGTAACGACAATTGTTCCAGACTTCCTCAGCACCGTCCCTGTAGAACGCAGGTCGATCCCTGCGCCCATACAGAAAAACCATACTGACAGGATAGGGACCGTGCCGGAGATCAATCCATTGGTAAACGAACCAAAATATTTTCCTGCCCACGGAGCAAACGTATGACACAGCGCTCCTAAGAACAATGGAACGAGCATCAATCCTCCGGGGATTCGTTCAATAGACTGTTTGATTTTCATAAACTACCACTCCCAATTTTCGCAGAACTCATGGCTGTTTCCCAATATATGCCAAGATTCCGCCATCTACATACAGAATTTGACCGTTCACAAAATTCGAGGCATCTGATGCCAAAAAAATTGCAGGACCAGCAAGATCTTCCGGGGTTCCCCATCGATTCGCCGGTGTCTTCGCCAAGATAAAATCATTGAATGGATGTCCATGTTCGCGCAGGGGTGCTGTCTGCGGCGTAGCAATGTACCCTGGACCAAGCCCATTGCACTGGATATTATATCTGCCATACTCGGCGGCAATATTGCGGGTAAGCATTTTCAGCCCGCCCTTCGCCGCTGCGTATGCTGAAACTGTCTCCCGTCCCAATTCGCTCATCATGGAGCATATATTGATGATCTTACCATGCCCCTTTTCAATCATCTGTGGAAGAACTGCCTTTGATACGATAAACGGTGCATTCAGATCTATATCAATCACCTCACGAAACTCTTCTACCGTCATCTCGCACATCGGAATCCGCTTGATAATCCCCGCATTATTGACAAGGATGTCGATTACACCACACCTCTTCTCAATATCCTGCACCATCTCCGCAACGGAATTCTCATCACGTACGTCGCAAAGGTATCCAAGAGCATCAATATCATCGTCACGAAATGCATCCAAAGCCGTCTGCAAATGCTCTTTGCTGCGGCAGTTGAATGCAATTTTCGCCCCCGCTCGCGCAAAAGCCGCCGCTATCGCATATCCGATGCCATATGCCGCTCCCGTCACAAGGGCGACCTTACCGTTTAGAGCAAATCGATTCTGCGTGGTCATTCTCTCACCTCCTTCATCGAAGATCACGATTGGCTACGGTGTCCATGTCCTGAAAGACTTTATTTTCACCGCCCATCGCCCAAATAAAGGCATAATTCGATGTACCACAGCCGGAATGAATACTCCACGATGGTCCGATAACCGCCTCATCGCAGTGCATTATGAGATGCCGAGTCTCTGTCGGCTCTCCCATCATGTGAAAGACAATATCATCCGGTGAAAAATCAAAATAAAAATATACTTCCATACGGCGCTCGTGTGTATGAGCAGGCATCGTGTTCCAAACACTGCCGGGATCCAGCACCGTCAGTCCCATAGACAGTTGGCAGGTCTCCAATACATCTGGATGAATATACTGGTTAATTGTTCGACAATTTCCAAATTCCAATGCTCCTGCCGGTACCTTCTTTGCCTGTTCCATAGAGAGAAACGTCGTCTTACAGGCCTTATGTGCCGGAGCAGAGACCATATAGAACTTTGCAGGTTCTGCCTCATTCACGCTTTCAAAATTCACGTCCTTTGTCCCCATAGAGATATAGAGACAGTCTCTATGATGCAGTGTATATGATACGCCGTCTGCCGTGATTCTGCCTGTCTGACCAACATTGAAAATACCTATTTCACGACGCTCCAAAATATACGCCGTTCCAAAATTTTTCCACACGTCAATTCCTTGATCAAGGGAAACATGACGCGAGACCGGCATGCAGCCAAACACCAACATCCGATCAACATGAGAGTACGTCGCAGATACCTGATCCGGCTGAAAGAGCTCTTGGATCAAAAACTCACGGCGAAGCTCTTCCGTGGTGTAACGCTTGACATCTCTTGGATGCGCGGAGTATCTTACATCCATTTCGTCCACCTCGACTTCAATACTAAAAATAGTTTTATCCATGCATGAATTTTTTATATAATCGTATTTACATACTAGTCTTTTCGGTTTATTATGTCAATAATAGTTTATTGGATTTTTTACCAATTCAATAATTTTCAACAATATTTATTCGCAAGGATGATTGATAGCTCCTGTGGCTCTTCTTCGACTGTCAACAATACAAATCCGGCGCATCGCCTTTTAGCTGGCCATGCACAAGAAGTTCTCTCACAGGTTCTGCCATACATCATTATCACGCTTTGAAAGGAGCGGTCATATCATGAAGAAAGGTCTGATTCTCGCAGGGGAGCCGATGGGGCTTCTGATCGCGCAGAGTGAGGGCGATCTCTCCGGTGTCTCGGGCTACGATCTCGCTGTCGCCGGCGCAGAGTTCAACGTCGCCATTGGTGCTGCGCGGCTGGGTCACCGCGTGACCTACCTGACGAAACTGGGAAAGGATCCGTTCGGTGAGCGCATCATCCATGTACTGAACGAGAACGGCATTGGGAATGAGTTCGTCTCATGGAGCGATGAAAAGCGCACAGGATTTATGCTGAAAGGCCGTGTCCACGCAGGAGATCCCCCGATCTTTTACTTCCGTGCAGGGTCTGCTGCGTCAACGCTTTCACCAAAGGACGTAGAAAACGTCAATTTTTCTGTCTACAGTCATATCCATCTGACGGGGATTCTCCCTGCACTCACGGAGTCAACGCGTGCAGCGACGCTCCTCATGTTCGAGCGCGCACGGGCGGCCGGACTGACGATCTCGTTCGACCCGAACCTGCGCCCTCAGCTCTGGCCGGATGAGCGCACCATGCGCAAGACGATCAATGACCTTGCGGCCCGTGCAGATATCGTCCTGCCGGGCACGGCAGAGGGAAAAATCCTCATGGGGAGCGACGATCCTGCCGCCATTTGTGCCTTCTATCAAGAGCTCGGAGCAAAGACCGTCATCACGAAATGCGGCGCGGCAGGAGCCTACGTCGCCGATGGCGCGGAGCACTACAAGGTCACAGGATTCCGCGTGCGCGAGGTCGTCGACACCGTCGGCGCGGGCGACGGCTTTGCGGCGGGTATCCTCACTGGGCTGATGGAGGAGCTGCCCATGCACGATGCCGTACGGCGTGCGGCCGCCATTGGTGCCATCCAGGTGATGAGCCGCGGCGATAACGAGGGACTCCCGACGCCTGTGGAACTTGAGCGTTTTATGAAGGAGGCAGATTCCACTGATGAGTAAGCAGCTGCAGAAAATGTCCGAGATCGGTCTTGTGCCGCTCGTTGTGCTTGAAGACGCCGCGTGTGCAAAGCCGCTCGGCGAGGCACTCGTCGCAGGCGGCATTCCTGTCGCGGAGGTCACGTTCCGCACGGATGCCTGTCTCGATATCATCCGTACAATGAAGGAGATCCCGACACTCATCGTCGGCGCAGGCACAGTACATACGGTCAAACAAGCGGAGGCGGCAGTCGCAGCAGGGGCAACATTCATTGTGACTCCTGCATACAATCCTGACGTCATCGACTGGTGCACTGCACATAAGGTCGATATTGTCCCAGGGACAGTCTCCCCTGGTGAAATCGAAGCCGTCCGCGCACGCGGCATCAAGTTTTGCAAATTTTTCCCTGCCGCAGCATACGGCGGAACAGCGACGCTCAAAGCACTCGCAGGACCGTTCGCGGATGTGCAGTTCCTACCGACGGGCGGTGTCAGTCTTGACAACATGCGTGACTACCTCAGCCTGCCGAACGTGGCAGCGGTCGGCGGCAGCTTCATGACGCCGGGGAAACTGGTCAAAGAGCAGGATTGGGACGGCATCGCTGCCGTCTGCCGCGGTGCCGTACAAAAGATGCTAGGTCTGCGTATCGGTCACGTTGGCATCCATACGGCAAGCCGTGCGGAAGCAGAGGAACTCACCGATGCGCTCTGCCGCCTGACCGGTGAGACGAAAATCGTGGCAGGCGGCGGCTTCTTTGCCGGTACGATTGCCGAGATCTGTGCAGAGCCGACACCGGGCGACTATGGTCATCTCTGCATCGATACCGACGATATGCCGCGCGCACTCGCCTACTACGCGCGCCGCGGCATCGCGCTGGATCCGGAGTATACCTTCCGTGATGAAGACGGAGCAATACGCCTCGCCTATCTAAAAGAAAAGGTCGGTGGTTTCTCCATTCACCTGCGCAGAGCGTAAATCACTTTTAGGAATCGCTGATAAATGCAGCGCCCGCCTCTTAGAATATCCAGCGGGCCTCATGTTATCGGCGATTCTTTCATTTTACATCCACCGTGAAATGGAGTAGAATATACCATCACGAAAAAGGGAAAAGGGGTGGGACGATGCTCCCTGGTATCGGAATCATTGCCAACGTCGCCGCCATCGCGCTCGGCGGCGTCCTGGGGCTCGGCTGCGGCCGCTTTATCGCGGAGCGCGTGCAGGAGACGCTGATGCGCGCCTGTGCGCTCGCCGTGATGTTCCTCGGGCTCGGCGGCACGCTGCGCACGATGCTCAGTGCCAATGCGGATGGGCAGCTCGCGCTCGGCGGCGTCTACATGATGATCACGAGCCTCATCGTCGGCGGTCTCATCGGCGAGCTGCTGAACATCGAGGCGCGCATGACCGCGTTCGGCGCGTGGCTGAAACGCGTCTCAGGCAGCGCGGGCGACACGCGATTTATCGACGGCTTTGTCACCGCCTCGCTCACGGTCTGCATCGGCGCCATGGCGGTCATCGGCTCGATCAACGACCGCCTGCTCGGCGACCCGTCCGTCCTCTTTACCAAGAGCGTCCTCGACGGCGTCATCATCATGCTCCTCACGGCGACCCTCGGCAAGGGCTGCATCTTCTCCTCCGTCTCCGTCGGGCTCTTTCAGGGGGCGATCTTCGCTCTCGCGGGCCTCCTCGCGCCCTATATGACGGACAGCGCCCTCGCCGGGCTCAGCTGCGTCGGCAACATCCTCATCTTTGCCATCGGGACGAATCTCCTCGGCCTGCCGAATATCCGCGTCGCGAACTTCCTCCCCGCCCTCGTCATCGCCGCCCTCTGGGGGATGGGGTGAGCACAGGCGCTGCTGCTACCGTACGTTCCGTCGGACCGCCGTGTCCTCAAAGCAGAAATACTCCGGGTGATGACGGGACTGGGTATACTCGAACTGGACGCCCTCGGCATTGTAGGTTCTCCCGCTGACCACGGCCAGGCAGTTGTAGTCCCCCATTTCCAGCCAGCGCATATCCAGCACACCGGCACGCTCCACTGTCATGCGGCGGCGGCTGGTGACGATGGTCATGCCCAGGTCGTTTTCGATGTAGTCATAGATGGAGTGCGCAGCGATCTCCGGGGTGAGATCGGGCACGGCCTCACGCAAAAACAGATTGATATCCAGAATCAGGGCTTTCCCCTCCAGATAGCGAATGCGGCGCACGTCGTAGATGGCGCTGCCGAGGGGCAGCCCTGTTTTTTCTGCCGTCTTTTGATCCACAACGTCCTCGGCGAAATGAACGACGCGGGTCACCGCCTGAAAATGATTGCGGGCAGCGGCCTCGCGAAAGGACTCGATGCCGCCGATCATAAACTCGTTCTGCTCGGTCGGCTGATAGATCACGCGCATCCGCCGCCCCTGCCCGGCCTGGATATAGCCGTGCTCGATGAGGCGCGCCAATGCGCGGCGCAGCGTGGCGCGGGAGCAGGCATACGCCGCCGTCAGTTCGCTTTCGGAGGGAAACACCGCCTCGGAGGGATAGAGGTCCTCCTCTATTTTCTGCTTCATGTCCTCGTAGATGCTCTCATACTTCGCCGTCGGCATTCTGTTCCCCCTTTCTTGTCTATACATCTTAGCATAAACAATGCAGGAAAAAAATAAAATATGTATCCGCAACCCCAGCCATAAATAAAGGAAGCACTGATAAATTCGGTACAACCATCTTGACGCATCTTTTTTGCCCGCACTTCGGCGGAAAATCCTCCACA
>JABZYJ010000104.1 GCA_015265235.1 Selenomonas sp.
CAATCTGGCATACCTTATTTTATCAGCGATTCCCTAGATCATATTCTTCTTGTAGATGTCGTAGAGGCTCTTCAGTTCCTCCATCTTCGCGTACATCTCGAGCTGCAGCGCCGATGCCGTTGCATCATCGCCATCATTCAGTGCCTTGATCAGCAGGGTAAAGAGCGCCTTGTCGTCAATCGTATCCTTCGCGAGGTAGACGCGCAGGTCACGAATCTTGTTCCACATATAGGCATCCTGATCCGTCACGAAATCGCTCTTGATCTCCGTCATACGGCGAACGATATCGCGGTTCTCCGGAATGATGCGGCTGATCAGCTCGATCTTCCAGCGCAGGAGAGCACCGGTACGGAACGAGTCAATGATGCGCGGCGTCAGCGTTCCGCCCGCCGTGATTACCGCAAGCTTCTTCTCGTTGTGCTCAAAGCCGAGCATGTTCTCCCAGACCGTCGCGGGCGGCTTACCAAAGCGTGCATCGCGCTCCTCCGCCGTATAGTGCTCAAAGACATCCTCCTCGCTCCGATAGGCACGGTCTGTCTCGAGGTAGAGCCCCTGCTCGCCCGGCTGCTTGGAAAGCTCGGCGAGCAGTTCCTCTGCCGTGCGTCCCTTCGTGTGCAAAACGCCGTCGAGGATGGCGAGATACGAGGCGGCGAGGACGAAGTACGTATTCGAGTACGGATTCGTTGCACGCAGCTCAAAGCGCGTAGCCAGCGGATTCTTGATATCGCGGATGAGGCTCACGAGCACCGTGCGGTTGCGCGCGGGGATCGCAGGCGTCGCGCCAAAGGACGTAACGATGCAGACCGGCGCCTCAAAGCCCGGCTTTAGGCGGTTAAATGCGTCATTGGTCGCCGATACGAACGGATTGATGACCTCGTAGTTGCGCAGAAGCCCCATGAGCGCACCATAGCCGACGGCGCTCATATAGTGTGCATTCTGATCATCTGCCGCAAAGAGATTGTGGCGTTTGCCGTCCTTCGTGATGGCCGCAAGGCTCAGATGGGTATGCTCACCATTTCCCGCCAGTCCGATGAGCGGCTTTGCCTTGAAGTTCACCTCAAGCCCATAGAGACGGAAGATCTCGCGGACAAAGGTACGAATGAAGAGCTCGTTGTCCGCCGCCTGTACCGCATCGTCATATTTCCAGTCGATCTCGATCTGCTCGCAGACATGGGTCATGCGGCCGGTATCGTCGATCTGCGCCTTCACGCCGCCGACCTCTTTATGCCCCATCTCCATGTGGAATCCATATTTTTCGAGCTGGATCAGGCACTCCTCAAGCGCCGAGCGCACGGCACCATGCGTCCGCTCCCAGTACTGCTCGTTCATCACCTGCGACGCCGACATCTCCTCGATCGAGGCATTGTCATCGAGCGGCGTCTTGACCCAGAACTCGAGCTCCGTTGCGGAGGTGAATACGATATCCTCGATGTCCGCACCGTTCAGGCTCGGTGCCGCGGAGATCTTCGGATTCTCATGGAAGAACTTCAGCAGTTCCTTCTTTACGTAGACAAGCGTGTCCGTGAGCACAGCGCGGGGGTCGACGCGCTTTCCCTCATGCACGACAAAGGACGGGATGCGCAGCGTGCCGATCGGCAGCCCCGTCTCCTCATCCGAGCTCTCAGGGTTATAGTCCACAAACCAATTGACAGAGGGGTCAACGGGGAGATCTACCTTGGCGTTCTCGATCGTTGCGATCTTCGGCAGAACAACCGAGGAGCCGTCCGTCTGCACGGCCGTACCATTGTAGAAAGCGTCGATATCGTCGAGAAAAATTTGTACCGGAATCTTCTCATCCGTATCATTTCCCGCCATATCAATGCCGACGAGTGAGACGAATCGCACCTCGGGATGCGCTTTCAGCTGGGCGACAATTTCCTCACGCGGTGTATGGGCAGGAATTTTGTAGAGAAGTTCATTCATCATGCATACCATCCTTTTCCTAGAAGATACCGAACGGGTTCTCCCGTCCACGCGGTAAAACCACGCGCCCATCTTACCATTTTTCAGCGTGGATTGTAAAGCGATTGAGAGATGTATTCACAGGCTTAATCCTCTCCTAATAGCGTCTACTGCCGGTTCCACGCGCACAGCCGACGCTCTGCCAGATCGAGCAGGATGAAGAGCAGCAGCCCGATTGTACTCAGCACGACGATGCCGGCGTACATATCGAGGTAGTTCACGCGCAGCCACGCGTCCATGATGTAGTAGCCGATACCGTACTTCGTGCCGAAGGTCTCCGTAAAGAAGAGGACGGAGATCGCCGTTGCCATCGCCACGCGCACAGCCGTGATGAACTTCGGCAGCGAGGCGGGCACGATGATGTGGCGCACCATCTGTCCGAACGACGCGCCGAGCACGCGCAGGGGGAAATATGTGGCCGGCGGAATCGCGGCGACGGCATCGCGTACCGTGACGATCACCTGAAAGACGATGATGAGAAAGACCAGCAGCAGCTTGCTCGTCTCCCCGACGCCAAAAAGCAGCATGACGACAGGCAGGAGGGCGATCTTCGGGATGGGATAGGTCAGATAGAGGATCGGTGCGAGGAGATGATTGACACGCCGAAAATAGCCCATCAGGATGCCGAGCGGATAGCCGACGGCAACGGCGGCAAGCACGCCCACAGTAATCCGCATCAGGCTGTACGCCGCGTGAATGGCAATCGTCCCTGTGAATGTCGCCGTCAATCGGAAAAACACCTGCACGGGCGATGGGATCACAGGCTTTTGAAAGAGCTCCGCCGCACCCGCCCAAAGGAGAATACAGGCGAGCATCCCGACGGCGATCATCCGCAGTGAGAATTTCTCCATCATGCCCCCTCCCCCGCGATCTTTTCGCGCAATGTCTGCCCCATGGCGGAGAACGCCGGAGACCCACGGCGTGCGGTATCGCCGACAAATGCGTTGTCGATCACCTCGACGATACGGCCGGGTTTTCCGCGCATAACGGCAATGCGGTCGGCCAGCATCAGTGCTTCCTCCACGTAATGCGTCACGAGCAGGGTTGTCACCGCATACTTCCTGCGGAGGGAGAGGAACACCTCCTGCATCGCCTCGCGCGTAATCGCGTCGAGCGCGGAGAACGGCTCATCCATCAGGAGAAGATCGGGGGCGAGAAAGAATACGCGCGCCAGTCCGACGCGCTGCTGCTGTCCGCCCGACAGCTCATGCGGATAGCGCGTCAGCAAGTCTTTCAGGCCCAGCTCATCGACCAATGCGTCCAGCCGCTCCGCATCTTCATCGCGGCGGATGCCCTTGATCTCTGCCGCAAGCAGGATGTTTTCACGTACTGTTTTCCATGCAAGGAGCCCATAGTTCTGCGGGAGAAACCCGATCCGCAGGGTACGCGGATCAATGGGCGCACCGCCGCAGGTCACCTGCCCCGAGGTCGGATGAAGAAGCCCTGCACCAACGCGCAGGAGCGTTGACTTGCCGCAGCCCGATGCACCGATCAGGGCGAGCACCGTGCTGCGATCCAGCTGGACGGACACATCCGCGAGCGCATGGACCGTATCGTCCCCGCACCCGTAGTCCACAGAGACATCCTTAAAAGAGAGCACGCATTTTCCTCCTATGTACGCCGGGCATGACGCCTGTATCCGCACAGAGGAGCTGACTGCGTCATGCTTCGGCATTTCGTTTCTCATAGACACCGCTGAGGATGTCCTCCCACCACGACGTATGGTCACGATACCACGCAACAACCGCCTCAATGCCGTCATCGAATTTCGTCTGCGGCTGCCAGCCGAGTTCCCGTCCGATCTTGGTCGGATCGATGGCATAGCGGCGATCATGCCCCTTGCGATCCGTGACGTAGGAGATCTGTTCCTCTCCCCTGCCCAGAACGCGCAGGATCGTACGGACGACATCGATATTGGAGCGCTCATTGTGCCCGCCAACGTTATAGACAGAGCCTTCCGCCCCACGGCGCACAATCGCATCAATCGCACTGCAGTGATCGTCCACATGCAGCCAATCACGGACATTCTTTCCATCGCCGTAGACGGGGAGCTGTTCTCCCTTCATGGCGCGGATGACCATGAGTGGGATCAATTTTTCGGGGAACTGGAACGCACCGTAATTATTGGAGCAGCGCGAGATCGTCACGGGAACACCATAGGTACGCGCATACGCCTGCACGAGCAGATCTGCCGACGCCTTGGAGGAGGAGTAGGGACTGGAGGTGTGCAGCGGTGTCTCCTCCGTAAAGAGGAGATCGGGGCGATCCAGCGGAAGATCGCCATATACCTCGTCCGTCGATACCTGATGATAGCGTTTGATGCCATATTTGCGGCACGCGTCGAGCAGGATGCTCGTGCCGATGATATTCGTCTGAAGGAAAATCTCGGGCGTCTCAATCGAGCGATCCACATGTGACTCCGCCGCGAAGTTCACGACCACATCGGGTTTCTCGCGCGCAAAGAGTGCATAGACCGCCGCGCGGTCGGCAATGTCGCCGCGCACAAAGGTGAACTGCGAGGACTTCCTTGCCTCGGCAAGGGTCGCAATATTCCCCGCATAGGTCAGAGCGTCATAGCAGACGATCTGATCCTCCGGATGCTCACGCAGTTCATAGTAGACAAAATTGGCGCCGATAAATCCTGCGCCGCCCGTAACGATCATCTTCATAGCTGATTCCTCCGCATCTTTCTATATCCTCTTTTAGGAAGCACTGATAAATTCGGTACAACCATCTTGACGCATCTTTTTTGCCCGCACTTCGGCGGAAAATCCTCCACAGAGCACCACTCTGCGTCCGGTTTTCCACCTCGTTCGGACGAAAAAATCTACGCCAATCTGGCAGACCTCATTTTATCAGTGATTCCTTTATTTTCGACGTGCCTCACGTTTTCCCTTCTTTCCCGATTTACAAACAGCAAACGCATGTGCTATGATAGAACTAAGGAGGGATACCGCATGACGAACCGCACCTACATCGCGATCGATCTAAAATCCTTCTATGCCTCGGTGGAATGCATCGAGCGCGGTCTGAATCCGCTGACGACGCATCTCGTCGTCGCAGACGAAAGCCGCACGACGAAGACGATCTGCCTTGCCGTATCCCCTGCGCTCAAAATGCACGGCATCGGCGGACGCCCGCGCCTTTTTGAGGTCGTCCGCGCCGTGCGGAACGCAAACGCCAAGCGGAAATACCGTGCGCCGCAGCACAAGCTCACGGGTGAGACAACGGATGCGACAGAGCTCGCCGCATCTCCGCACCTCGGCATCGCCTACCACATTGCCCCGCCGCGCATGGCACTCTACGTCGCATACAGCGTGCGCGTCTATGAGGTCTATCTGCGGCATATCGCGCCGGCGGACATCCACATCTACTCCATCGACGAGGTGTTCATCGACGCGACGAGCTATCTGGACACCCTGCATATCTCCGCACACGACTTTGCCCTGCGCCTCATCCGCGAGGTACTGCAGGAGACCGGTGTTACCGCGACCGCCGGCATCGGGACGAATCTCTACCTGGCAAAGATCGCCATGGATATCGTCGCCAAGCGCATGAAGCCCGATGCGGACGGGGTACGTGTGGCACAGCTGGATGAGCTGAGCTATCGGCATGCGCTCTGGGCGCATCGCCCGCTCACGGACTTCTGGCGCATCGGCAGGGGCTACGCTGCAAAGCTCGAGGCAAACGGCCTCTATACCATGGGCGATATTGCACGCTGCTCCCTCGGCAAGGCGTCTGAGCACTATAACGAGGATCTGCTCTATCGTCTCTTTGGCGTACAGGCAGAGCTGCTCATCGACCATGCCTGGGGCATCGAGACGACGCGCATGGAGGACATCAAGCACTATCGTCCCAAGTCGCGCAGCATCCACCACGGACAGGTGCTGCAAATGCCGTACACCACCGACAAGGCGCGCCTCGTCGTGTGGGAGATGACGGATGCGCTCGCGCACGATCTCGCCGTAAAGCACCTCACCTGTGACCGCATTGAGCTAACCATCGGCTACGATGTGGAGTCCCTCACGCGCCCGGAGATCCGTTCTCTCTACCATGGCCGGATTCGGACGGATCGATATGGCCGCAGTGTCCCGTGGCCGTCACATGGACACTGCATTGTGGAGCGTGGTGCGCCGCCGCGTGCATTGATGAATGCCCTGACCCATCTCTATGATACGATTGTGAACCCGCATCTGCTCATCCGACGCATCACGATTTCTGCGCAGCACCTTCGGACAATCGAGCAGCACAGTGCCGATGCGGAGCAGCTGGATCTATTCTCTGCCGACGAGGCCGCAGGCACTGTGTTGACGGAGGAGGAGCGCCGCGCACAGGAAAAGGAAAAGGCACTTCATGCCGCCGTTGTTGCCATCAAGCAGGCCTATGGGAAGAATGCCATCCTGCGCGGGGCAAACTTTATCGACGGTGCAACCATGCGCCAGCGCAACGGACAGATCGGCGGACACAAAGCATAGCGCACGCACGGATGAAAGGAGGCACGACCATGCAGCGAAATATCCATGACTACGATGACATCATCCATCTTGCGCGGCCGATCTCCCGCACCCATCCGCCCATGTCACGGCACGACCGTGCGGGGCAGTTCGCCCCATTTGCGGCGCTCAACACCCTCCATGCCGCCACCGCGCGCGCAGAGCTGCGTCATGCGGCACAGTACGAGGAGTATGAGAAATACGATGAACCGCCTGCGTAAGCAGGCAAATTTGACAATGGGCTGTTGCACGAAGCTGAAAACTTCGTAC
>JABZYJ010000105.1 GCA_015265235.1 Selenomonas sp.
GGCGGTGGTTCCTCCGGCTGCTGTTCCTCCTCGGGCGGCCCATCGTCATCAGCGAGCTCCACCCACTCCATCGGCTCATCTGGCGGCGGCTGCTCGATGTGCTTAAAGACGTGTGGGATCAGCACCATCAGAAAGAGCCATGCGACGATGTGGAAGAAGAATGCGACGAGGAAGGCAAGCCGCCAATGTGTCTGATAGCGCATCAGACGCCCCCCGTCTCCGTCGCGATGGACACGTGACGTGTCCCCGCTTCCTTCAGTGCATCAAAGACACTGACGACGAACTGATAGTCCGCCTTCTTGTCGCCGCGCACGACAAACACCGTATCCGGATCGCTGTCGAGCTGTTCCTTGACGCGTGAGGTCAGCTCACGCGTTGGCTCATCATCACGGTCGAAGAGCACCTTGCCGTCCTCCGTCACCGTGATGGAGACGATGTGCGGACGTGTGTCCTGCTGTGCGCTCGCCGCCTGCGGCAGGCTGACCTGCACCGTGCTCGCGTTCACCATATACATCGTGCTCAGCATGAAGAACACCAAGAGGAAGAGCATGATGTCGATCATCGGGACGATCATGACGAGCGGCTCGCGCACATCATGAAAATTACGACGCATGAGCCTTCCCTCCGTCCGCCGCCGCGAACCCTGCCAAGACGGTATTCATCGTCTTTTCGAGGAGCGTCAGCATCACATCCAGACGCTGTGCAAAGTAGGTATGCACGACGAGCGAGAAGATCGCGACGAAAAGTCCTGTCGCCGTCGCAACCAGCGCCTCACCGATGCCGCCCGTGATTGCCATGGGCTGACCTGCCTGCAGGTTGAAAATGCTGAACGACTGGATCATGCCCGAGATCGTTCCCAGAAGCCCGAGGAGCGGTGCGAGCGTAACGATCATCGAGAGATAGTTGAGACGTGCACGCAGGAGCATCGCCGCCTCACCATAGACACCCTCGAGCGTCATCGGGACATCCTCCCCTGACTTGCGGGCATCCAGTGCACTCTTCACGAGATGGGCGACCATGTTGTCCTTGCCCTCAACGGCGGGGGCAACCTCGTCCATCTTATGCTTGCGGAGCGACTCAGCAACCGTCGCCTCAAGCTCTCTAGCGCCCTGCGATGCACGCCGATAGAGCAGGAAGCGGTCCACCGCAATCGCCGCCACCGTCAGCGAGCACAGGAGCAGCAGGTACATAACCGGACCGCCCTTTTCAAATAGTTCTGCACTGGTCACAAAAACACCATCCTTATCTTCTCAAGCCGTGGGAATAATCCCGTTCTTAACTGCGTGGAGAATGAAACCCATCCCATATTTGAATCGATTCTCAGTATATCTCCAAGGAAAGTGATTGTCAATATTCTTTCCAATAAATGTGATCTAAATGAATTTTATTCACTTATTGATTTGTATGATTTTACAAGTTCTTCGAAGCGCGGCAGCGATTTTTCGATCATTTTCGTGCGAACACAGTATGCCGCACGGAAGTAGCCGGGACAGCCGAAGTCCCGCCCCGGCACAAGCAGGAGATCATATTCCTGTGCGCGGCGGCAGAATGCCGCATCGTCCGGCTCAAGTGCCTGCGGGAAGAGATAGAATGCCCCCTGCGGGCGCACACAGGAAAAGCCGAGTGCCGTCAGGCCGTCATAGAGGAGTGCGGCATTCTTTGCGTAGGTGCTGAGATCGGCGGCTTTCCCGGCACAGCGTGCGACGACGAGCTGCCAAAGAGAGGGCGCATTGACGTGTGTGAGGACACGCGCTGCCCCCGCGATCGCGCCGTAGATGCGCGCGAAGTCCGCCGCCGTATCCGGCACGACGATATAGCCGATGCGCTCCCCGGGCAGGGAAAAAGACTTGCTGTAGGAATAGCAGACAATCGTATTATCGTAAAAGAGAGGAATGCAGGGGACGGAGGCACCGTCATAGACGATCTCACGATATGGCTCATCTGCGACGATGAAGATCGGATGCCCGTACTCCTGCTCCTTCGCGCGGAGAAGATCGGCAAGGTGTCGAATGGTCGTCTCACGGTAGACCGCACCGCTCGGATTGTTCGGCGAGTTGACAATGACCGCCTTGGTCTGCGGGGTCAGCACCCGCTCAAGTGCCGTAAGGTCAATCTGAAAATCGTCCGTCTTGGCCGGAACAACGACGAGCTTGCCGCCGCACGCCTCGACAAAGACGCGGTACTCCGGGAAGAATGGTGCAAAGGTGACAAACTCGTCCCCCGGCTCGGTGAGTGCCTTGAACGTGATCGTCACCGACGCCGCCGCGCCCGCCGTCATAAACAGATTTTTCCCCGTGACCTCCATGCCGAAGCGCCGCTTCAGATCGGCGGCAAGCACCTCGCGCACGGCAGGCTTTCCCGGTGCAATCGTGTAGCCGTGCACCTCGGTCGGGTCGCCGTGCATGAGGATGTCGACCGCCGCATCCCGAATAAAGTCCGGCGCAGGTACATTCGGATTGCCGAGGCTGAAATCAAAGACATTTTCCGCACCGACCTCTGCCGCGCGCTTCTGCCCGAACTCAAAAATCGTGCGAATCGTGGACTTTTTCGTCCCGAGCACATACATTTCCTCTGAGACCATCGTACTCCTCCCCCATGTGTGTGAAAACAGATGCTATTCTATCATATTGTGAAAAAAAATACTACACATTGAGTTGCACTCTCACAAAGCTTTCATGGAAACAAAAGAGCTGCCGCAGTATGGTCTCCCCATGCTGCGGCAGCCTCGATATGTGATAGTTACGCATTCCGCAGGAATACGTCGTACCCCTTTTTCATCTCATAGATGTCCGCCTTGCTCGTAACCTCCCACGGCGCATGCATGCTCATCACCGCAACGCCGTTGTCAATCACGTTCATCCCGTAGCGCGCCATGATGTAGGCGATGGTTCCGCCGCCGCCGAGATCGACGCGCCCGAGCTCCGCCAGCTGATAGCGGACGCCGTTTTCATCCATCATGCGGCGCAGTTCGCCCAGATACTCTGCACTCGCATCACTGGAGCCGGACTTGCCGCGCGAACCAGTGAACTTGTTGAACACCATGCCGCGTCCGAGATAGGCGACGTTCTTCTTCTCAAATGCGTCCGCATAGAGCGCGTCATAGGCGCTCGAAACATCCGAGGAGAGCATCCGTGAGTGTGCGAGCGTGCGGCGCAGGGCGAGCTCCGTATACTGACCGCAGGCAGAGAGCACCTCAGCGACCATGTTCTCAAAGAAACGCGACTGCATTCCCGTCGCACCGACGCTGCCGATCTCCTCCTTGTCAACGAGGAGACAGCACGCCGTACGACGCACATCCGCTGTCTCTACCATGGAGCGGAGGGCCGTATAGGAGCAGACGCGGTCATCCTGTCCGTAGCCGAGCACCATGCTGCGGTCAAATCCCAGCTCGCGCGCACGGCCTGCCGGGACGAGTGTCAGCTCCGCCGACTGGAAGTCCTCCTCCGCAATGCCGTACGTCTCCCGGATGAGTGCCAGTACACCGTCCTTGACGGACTCCTTTTCCTCCTTTGCGAGGGGGATTCCGCCGATCAACACATCAAGTTTCTCGCCCTCGATCACCTTTGCCGCTTTTTTCTCCAGCTGCTCCTGCGAGAGATGGACGAGGAGATCGGTGACGCAGAACACGGGGTCGTCCGCCTGCTCCCCGAGCGTGATCGTGACCGTTGTGCCGTCCTTCTTGACGACAACACCGTGCAGGGCGAGCGGTATCGTCACCCACTGGTACTTCTTGATGCCGCCATAGTAATGCGTATCAAAGTACGCCAGCCCGCCGTCCTCATAGAGCGGATTCTGCTTCACATCAAGGCGGCACGTGTCGATGTGCGCACCGAGGATATTCATGCCGTTTTCCATCGGCTCTGTGCCGATATGAAAGAGCACAATCGCCTTTTTCATGTTGACGGCGTAGACCTTGTTCCCCGCACGGAGCTGCGTCCCCTCAGCGATAATGTCCGCCAGATCACGGTAGCCCGCCGCCTCAGCAGTGCGCACCGCCTCCTGCACACTCTCGCGCTCCGTCTTGCAGTCCGAGAGAAAATCAATATAGCCGCGTGCAAGCGCATCCACCGCCGCACGTTCCTCTGCCGAATAGCCCGTCCAAACAGACTTTTTCTTATCGTCGCTCATAATCGTGCCTTTCTACCTATACGCCCCATGCCCCATGGAGAATCTCTGCAAACTCTGTCCGCGACGCTGCGCGGTTAAATCGCTCACGCAGCTCAGCGCTGCCCTTTAGTCCGCGCGTGTACCATGCCGCATGCTTGCGCATCTCGCGGATCCCGATGTACTCTCCCTTGTACCCGACTAAGAGATCGAGATGGCGCAGAATCACTGCCGCGCGCTCCGCCAGCGTCGGCGGCGGCAGCTCCTCTCCCGTATGCAGCCAGTGAATCAGCGGCGGGAAAATCCATGGATTCCCCTGCGCACCGCGCCCGATCATCACCGCATCCGCCCCCGTAATCTCGAGGGCACGTTTGAGATCGGCAGGACGGCGAACATCCCCGCTCACAATGACGGGAATCCTGACCGCACGCTTCACCGCGGCAATCGCTGCATAGTCCGCGTTGCCGCTGTAGAACTGCTCGCGCGTCCGCCCGTGCACGGCGACGGCATCCACGCCGACTGCCTCCGCCATGCGTGCGATTTCCACTGCGTTGCGCGAGGCATCATCCCAGCCGAGCCGCATCTTGACCGTGAATGGCAGACGCGTCGCACGGCGGATCGCCGTCAAAATCTCCTCCGCCCGCTTCGGGTCACGCATCAGGGCTGAGCCTTCGCCGTTCTTGACGACCTTCGGTGCGGGACATCCCATATTGAAATCGAGGATATCCGCCGTTCCAAGCGCCTCGATATACGCCGCCGCCTCGGCCGCCATCGCCGCCGACTTAGCAAAGATCTGCATCGCAATCGGACGCTCCTCCAGCTCCGTGCGCAGCATGTTCATCGTGTGCTCGTTGCGATAGTGGATGCCCTGACTGCTGACCATCTCCGCGAAGGCGAGCGGACAGCCCATTCCATGCGCAATCACGCGGTAGGCAGTATCCGTGACGCCCGCCATCGGCGCGAGAAAAATCGGATCGTCAAAGGTAAACGCGCCGAGTTTCATCGGTATCACGGCAGATTCCTCTCATAGAGGACGCGCAGTCCCGTCAGCGTCAGAAAGTGATCGACCTTGTCGATGGTCTGGGACTCCTTTGCCACCATGCGGGCAAACCCGCCCGTGGCAACGACCTTCATCTCCATCGCGAGCTCGGCCTTGATGCGGTGCACGATTGCATCAATCTGCCCCACGTAGCCGTAGATGATGCCCGCCTGCATGCCCTGAATCGTACTGCGGCAGACCACCGTCTTGGGCGGTACGAGTTCGATGCGCGGAAGCTGTGCCGCCCGCTGAAAGAGTGCCTCAGCACTCGAGCCCAGCCCAGGTGCGATCACGCCGCCGAGAAAGTCTCCGTTCTCCGCCACAATGTCAAACGTCGTCGCCGTTCCAATGTCGATCACGATCAGCGGGCCGCCGTACTGCTCATGTGCACCGATGACATTGACAATACGGTCTGCACCGATGGACCGTGGATTCTCGTAGTTCAGCCGAATCCCCGTCCGTATCCCGGGGCCGACGATGAGCGGGCGAATGTGGAAATATCGCTCGCACATCTTGCGCAGGGGGACGACCAACGGCGGTACAACCGATGAGATAATGATCGCCTGAATATCCGACAAAGACAGCCCCTGATAGTGAAAGAGCTCATTGATCAGGATGCCGTACTCATCCCCCGTCTTCTGACGATCCGTCGAAATGCGCCAATGCCGCAGGAGCTTCGCCCCGTCATAGGCACCCATCACAATATTGCTGTTTCCGATATCCAGTACAAGCAGCAAATTCTTTCCTCCATACAGTCATTTCATTATCGGCTGCTCCATGCAGCCGCATCAAAGCTCATTTCTTCGGACGAATCGAAACATCCCCTGCGAGTACACGCCGCCGCCCCGTCGCTGTATCGACAAAGAGCGCACCATCGGCGTCAATATCCGCTGCAACGCCCTCGAACGCCTCACCCGCAGGGCCGATGACACGCACCGTCTGCCCGAGCGTCACGGCGTACGTCCGCCACGCCGCAAGCACAGGAGCAAAGCCGTCGCTCTGTACCTCCCGATAAAGCGCGTCGAGCGCGCGCAGGAGTTCCTGCAAAAATGCCACACGCGGCAGCGGCTCCCCCTTCATCTGCATCAGCGATGTCGCCGTGTCCCGCAGGTCCTCGGGAAAATCCTTGCGCGCAATATTCACATTGATGCCGATGCCGATCACGACATAGTTCACGCGATCCATCTCCGCGCTCATCTCCGTCAGGATGCCGACCAGCTTGCGTCCTTCATGGAGAATATCGTTCGGCCACTTGATGGCGGCACGCAGGCCGAAATGCTCCATCGCACGTGCGACGGCGACCGCCGCCATCAGCGTACACTTTGGCGCGTCCTGCGGCAAAAACGTCGGACGCAGGAGAATACTCACCCAGATTCCCTTGCCGGGCGGGGAGAAGAAGGGACGTTCCATGCGGCCGCGTCCCGTCCCCTGACGGTCGGCAACAACGACCGTACCATCCTCTGCGCCCTCATGTGC
>JABZYJ010000106.1 GCA_015265235.1 Selenomonas sp.
GCGGGGCGGGCATGTCCACGGAGTCGGGGATCCCCGACTTTCGCAGTGCGGGCGGGATATACAGCGAGACGCTGCACTGGGAGTTCAGTCCTGAGCAGATGGCGTCGCACAGCTTTCTCATGGCGCATCCGGCTGAGTTCCTTTACTTCTATCGGCGGCACTGCCCGAACCACGCTGATCCGCTCCGCACACAGCAATAGAGACACAAAGCGAGGTGCTCCCATGTCCATCAAAAAATTTCTTGCAGCAATCGTCTGCGCCCTTCTCCTTACTGCGGCAACTGTCTCGGCACAGGAAACGGCAGAGACTAACCCGTGGACAAGCTCTCTGCAGACAACGACACTGGAGGGATTCGGCGCACGCCTCACCATCGATCTGCCGCCGCTGGAATACTGCCAGCTGGGACGTTTTTCGACGAAATCGGAGGGAAACGATTTTGGATTTGTCGGAAACACCTTCTCATCAAGAGCTGCCCGTGATGCCCTCTACATCGGGATCTCCTGCGAAGAAAATGCCGCTTTTTCCAAGGGCGGCGATACGATAAATCAGCTCTCCGACTATGCGCACCATTTTGTTTCCACCATCCCCGCGTCCAATTCCGCCCCCCGCATCATCCGTGAATATTTACTCTCACGGGACAACCATCCTGCATGGATGATCAGCCTCTCCTATAACGGTGGTGCCATGCGGCGTGACTTTCTCTTTATCGCCGACGTGGGGAGGATCTGGCGCATCAGTACATTCTGTTATGCCCTTGACGCACAGCAGGAAAGGCGCATCGACGCGATACTGACCTCTGTCAAACTCAGCTCTGCCGAGGCGACAGAGCCTCGCGTTCACACGGACGGCATACAGCCCATCGAGTTCACAAAGAGAGCTGCTGAGAACGGCGATGCATCTTCCCCCGCGCTCAGCACGACAACACTCCGCGACCGCGGCAGCGCCCTCGTAGTGCAGCTGCCAACCTCTGGGGTGCCGTTTTCCATCGATACCTCGCGCACGGAAGGCACATTCTTTACCAGCAACCGCTTCTCACACAACGACACGCCTCTTGCCCTGTCCGCCGTGCTGATCCATACGCCCGATACGGACGCAGAGCAAACGAACGGATCCATAGAGGAGCGCCTAAACGAACAAACAACGCTGCTGATCCAAGGCATCCTGACCTCCTCACAGGGAAGCGAGAAAAAGATCCTCCGCGATGAAGTCCAATCCCAAAACGGCCGCCCTGCACGTCGGCTGACCGTGCAAGCGCACTATCATGGTCAAAACATCATCACCGAGATCCTGCTCATCTGCGACAAAACGGATACATAGATCGCCGAGCTGACATTCTATGCAGAGGACACCGTACTGGCGGAGCTTGTTCCCATTCTCTTATCCTCCATAAGAATCGGTGCATAGGAACCTGCCAAGGGCATTCAGACAACCGCCCTTGCCGCATTTTTCCATGCTTCGACAGAACTTCTCCACACAGCCCTTACTGTGCGTCCCTTTTTCCACCTCATTCGGACGAAAACGTCCGCGCCGATCAGCCGACTCCATTTCAGTCGCGTTTCATTAAGGAAAGGAATTTGCAAATGTTACGACGAATGATGCCGCTATGTCTTACGTCCCTATGTCTTTTTGCCTGCGCACCGGTACATGCAGAAATCCAGTCATACTACGATACAGAGTCAGCATCGGAGGAAGTGCGCCATTTCCCTGAACCGACCACCCCCACTATGTCCGTCATAATTGGCGAATTCCATGACCGCGGCTCTGTCCTAACGATGAAAATCCCCTCGACCGATACACCGTTCGTCAAACAGCATCTTCACAATGGCGACACCGTCTTTATCAACAATCAATTCGCGAACTACCACGAAACGCCTCTGGCATTGGCCATGGTACTCTCCCACCACTTTCCTGCGTCAGACGCAGCCTCAAAAACGGAAGACCAATGCTTGGACGAAATAGTTGCTGGATTTCTCGACAGCATGATGACATCTGCAAAGCTGCAAGAGAAGGAACTACAGCGCAATGAATCCCTGCTGCAAAACGGTTCTCCGGCACGACGACTAACAATACGATCATTGGTAAACGGACGGGAAATCATCACAGACGCCCTGTTTCTTTCCTTCAAAGGCGATATGTGGAGCATCCAGCTGATGTACGACACCAGTGACCCGATTATCCCCTACCACGCAGCCGGCCTTCTGGACAGTGCCGTGATCGGCACGGACGCAGAGGAATTATCCCCGCGCCGACGGCAATGAGGAGCTTACCTCGTGCGCCCGCCCCGCCGCACATTCTGGAGCAGTATCCCGCCCATGATGAGCACGAGCGCGAGGAGTGCCGCCCCTGTCATGCGCTCACCGAGGGTAACGGCGGAGACGACGAGCGAGAGCAGCGGCACGGCGTAGGCGAGATTCGCGACGGCGGCAGAGTTCGTTGCCTGCTGGAGTGCCATCGCCCACCAGAGATAGCCCACGGCATCAATGAAGATCCCGAGCCAGAGGAGACCGACCCACTGCGTCCACGAGAGCGTGACCCACTCCTCCATGATGAGCGTCACGGGCAGCGAGCACAGTGCCGTCACGCCCCACGCCACGACCATCATCACCGTCTGGTCGATGTTCCGCCGCTTGTTCAGCACGCAGAACAGGCCGTAGCAAACTGCCGCGAGGATGCAGGCGGCGGCGCCGAGCATTCCATTTCCCGCGGCGCTTCCCTCCCCGCCGAGCGTGAGCACTACGACCCCTGAGAACGAGAGGAGGAGGGCGGCGGCGGTGCGAACGGTGATCCGCTCCCCGAGGAGGAACGCCGCAAAGAGGACGATCATCATCGGCCAGAGGAAATTGAGGATGCACGCCTCCTGCGAGGTCAGCTGCGAAAGCCCGTAGTAGTAGAGCCCCGAGTAGAGGAAGATCCCAAGAAAGCCCAGCCCCGCCATCGCCGCATAGCCGCGCACATCATAGGCGCGGAACACGCGCCCGCCGCCGCGCACGAGCTGCATGACAATGAGAAAGAGCGCGCCCGCGAGACTGCTCACAAAGAGCGCCTCGTACGTCGGTATTTCCATGAGAAGGCTCTTCACCAGTGCCGCCGTCGTCGACCACATGAGAACGGCACTGATCGCATAGAAATAGACCCGCCTCTGCATCGTCACTACTCCTTCATGCACAAGATGATTTCTTCCTATTTCTCCCACCATCCCTTATATTCCTTCTCGAAGGCAAAATCTTTTAATCATTCTCACGCATCAGGGATACAAAAAAGGCTTCCGATCTCTCGGAAGCCTCTGCGTTTCAAATGGAGCTGATTATAGGACTTGAACCTACGACCTGCTCATTACGAATGAGCTGCTCTACCAACTGAGCTAAATCAGCATACCGCCTCACAGGCGATAGTGGAATTATACCCGAGCCGCGCGCTCCTGTCAACCCCGCAGCAAATATTTTTTTACGACGGGAATCATCTGCGGCTAATCCCCGTTTCACTTCACTTTAAGGATTATTTGGAACAATACGAGGTAGTTTATGGACAGCATCTCGGGGCGACTCATGCCCCATCAAGGAGTGAACTGCATGATCGGACATATTCTGCGCGCCCTCTGCTGCGCGCTGTTTCTCCTCACCGTAGCGAGTACGGCACTCGCCGCCCCACAGACCATCGAGGCGGAGGGCGTCTACACCGTCGGTGACAACGACTCGCCGAAGATCGCCCGCGACGCCGCACGGCAGGAGGCGATGCGCTCCGCGACAGAGCAAGCGGGCGTCTACGTCGAGAGCTATACGGAGACGCAGAACCTCACCCTCACCAAGGACGAGGTGCGCATGGTCGCGGGCACGGTGCTGCGCGTCCTGCACGAGGACGTAACGCCCGAGCTCGTCGGCGACGTGTGGCGTTACCGCGTGCATCTCGTCTGTGAGGTCGACACGTCAAAGGTCGATCTCGCCGCCCTCGCCCAGAACAAGGCGGAGCTGGCACGCCTCCAGAAGGAACGCGACGAGCTGAAACGCCAGAACGACGAGCTCCTCGCACGCTATGAGCAGGCACGCGGCACAGAGAAGGCGGAGATCGGCGCACAGCTCGAGGAGAGCTACAAGCTTGGCCGCATCTTTGACGACGCGACCGCCATGATCCAGCGCGGCGACGAGCAGCACGCCATCGCCGACCTCTCCCTCCTCATCGAGGATCCCGCCGTCACAGGAAATGCGCGCGCGTATGCGTTCTACCTGCGCGGGCGCGCCTACTACGAGCTCCGCAGCGACCGTCTCGCACTCAATGACTTCGACGCGGCCGACCGCACGCCGCATACGAACACGCCCTATCCCATCTGGCAGCTGCACCGCTACCGTGGACAGATCTACTTTGACATGGGACGCTACGACGATGCGGCCGCAGAGCTGCGCATGGCGTGGGACGCCTCCGACAAGACAGACGACGAGCTCTGGATGAAACTGCGCCGTGCCGAACACAAGGCGGAGCAGGAGGCACGCCACGCCGAGCGCGGCGACGGCGGCGCGCGGGGCGGCATCGACTGGACGCGCGTCATCACCGAGGTCATCCGCGGCGCGATGCAGCAGGGACGTACGACAGAGTAACAATGCACAGTGATCTTTCTTGACAGAGACTTTCATCTATCATATACTTTTTATAATGAAGGTTTTATGTAAAGGAGGATTCCCATGCTGCACACATTTTTGCGGCGCGTATGCGCTGCCCTCGCCCTCTGCATCGTGCTCACCGTGCCGGCCATACTGCTCACGGGCTGCGGCGGACGCAGCGCGGAATCCCCCGTCCCGCCCCAGCAGACACCTGCACGCAGTATGGAGGAGCGCAGAGCGTCACTCGGCCCATACATGGAAGCAACGACCGCCTACAACAGCACGATGCTCCCCCTGAGCCTCGCCGTCTCCACCACCGTCAACGACCTGCGGCAAGGGAAGCACCTAACGAGTATCATCCTCCCGCCGCTCTCAAAGCTCCGCCGCGAGCTCGATGCGGCGCACGCTGCGCCCGGCGGCACGGACGTCTACCCCGACGTCGATGCGGCGACAGAGGAACTGCTCGGCACGCTGGAGGAGCTCGCCCCGCTCGCCGACCAAATGGAGAACTACTACGCCGCCGGGGCGTACACGGCGGACGACTACGCACAGGCCGACGAAATGACGGCACAGTTTCTCCCGCTCTATGACCGATTCATCTCAGCCTACGACCGGCTGGATGCCATCGTCACCGACCACTACAAGGAGATGCGGCTCGCCCAGATCGACGCGATGCACAGCGACGGCAGAGAGAACGCCGCCACCTTCCTCGAACTGAACGGCAAGACACGAGAGCTCGTGCGCATGCTGCGCAGCGGCGGACACGATCCGGAAGCCACCGAGGCGAAAATCCGTGAGATCAACAACCTCATCGAGAAACTCCCCGCCGGCACCGGCTACCTCGTGACCTACAAGAACGGCATCAACAGTCTCGTCGCGGCCGTCCGCGCGTATAATGCGGGACCTCCCGACCCGACCAAACTCGACAACGTCGTCGAGGAGTTCAACCGTCTCGCCGCCACGGGCAACAACGTCGACGTCAACGCGCTCGACGCGAAAAAATAGCACCGAAAACAAGGCAGATCACTCCGCATACCGTTTGACAGAAATTCTCACCTGCGTTATACTTATTGCAATTATTTAGCCTATATTCAGATGTTTTCAGCAAGGAGGATTTTCATGACCCATCCATCGATTCGGCGTGCCCTCTCCATCCTCACCGCGTGCAGCCTGCTCGCCGCCCCTGCCGTACTCCTCACTGGCTGCGGCAGCAGCAATAACGACAGTGCCGCATCACAGCAGACCACGGCAAGCAACGCACCGTCGCGCGAGGCGGCGCTCAATCCCTACCTCGAGGCAACGAACGACTACAACCACAACATCGTCACCTTTGACTTTTCCATCGCCCCGTCCCTCGACAGCCTCCGCAAGGGAGAGCACAAGGAGCACATCTCCCTGCCGAATTTTGAAAATCTGAAAACCGCCCTTGAGGCGGCACGTTCCGACCCGAAAGTCGCAGGTGTCTACCCTGACATCGATGCAGCGGCAGATGACCTGCTCGCCATCCTGAAGGATCTCGAGCCGCTCGCCACAAAGCTGAAGGGCTACTACTCCGCCAGGACCTATATGACCGACAACTACGCGCAGTCGGACGAGATGGTCGCACAGTTCTTCCCGCTCTATGACAAATTCGACGCTGCCTACGACAAATTCGACGCCGTCGTCACCGACCGCTACAAGGAACTCCGCCTCGCCCAGATCGATGCACTGCGCAGCGAGGGCAAGGAGAACGCCGCCTCCTTCCTCGAGCTGAACGGCAAGACACGCGAGCTCGTCGAGATGATCAGCGGTGAGCAGGTCGACAAGAACGCCACCGAGGCGAAGATCGGCGAGATCAGTGCTCTCCTCGAAAAGCTCCCCTCCGGCACAGGCTTCCTCTCCTCCTACAAGAGCCAGGTCAACAGCTTCATCGGTCAGGTGCGTGAGTACACCTCCGGAAACCCCGACCCGAAGAAGTTCAACAACGTCATCGAGGAGTTTAAC
>JABZYJ010000107.1 GCA_015265235.1 Selenomonas sp.
CCTTTATTATTTTATACGAAGGGACCTAGGCTTTCACGGGATTGGTTTTATATATCAGATGTGTGGGAAGTATTGACGCAAGTTTCTGAACCGCCCCGCCGTTCTGCGCGAAATGGTATCTGTGTGTTGATCGCAGCAGGATGGATGCGGGTGTTTGGCATGGCGGCAGTCTTCCATGGAGACAGGAGGCATAATGTGAACAAAAGGGAGAGCTTGTGGGAGGCATATCTCGCAAAAGGCTTCAGCCGGCGGAATTTCCTCAAGGGCTGCGTGACCCTCACGTCGCTCATGGGGCTGAGCACAGACAACCTCACGAAGGTCGTCGAGGCCGCCGAGGCGAAGCCGCTGCCGGTCGTTATCTGGCTGCATGGGCATGAGTGCACGGGCTGCGATGAGTCGTTCATCCGCTCGGGTGCACCGCTCGCCTCGGATCTCGTACTGAACGAGATCGCGCTCGAGTACAGCCATCTCCTCTGCGCCGGCGAGGGTGAGGCATTCGAGGCACACCTTGAGGAGACGATCAAAAAGTATCATGGCGAGTACATCCTCGCCGTCGAGGGCGCGGTTCCCGTCGGAGAGCACGCCTACACCTGCATGTCGGGCGGACACTCGTTCGAGCACACGCTGAAGCACGCCGCGGAGGGGGCAAAGGCGGTCATCGCCTACGGCACGTGCGCGACGGCGGGCGGCATCCAGGCCGCTGCGCCGAACCCGACGGAGTCCAAGGG
Source organism: Selenomonas sp. (assembly GCA_015265235.1). Classification (GTDB taxonomy): domain Bacteria; phylum Bacillota; class Negativicutes; order Selenomonadales; family Selenomonadaceae; genus Centipeda. The sequence goes on from JABZYJ010000107.1 coordinate 729, forward strand.
CATCCGCTCGCTGATCGGAGCAAAGCCCTTTATCGCTGTGCCGGGCTGCCCGCCGATCCCCGAGGTCATGACGGGCGTCGTCATGCACGTCGCGCTCTTCGGCACACTGCCGCCGCTCGACGGCGAGGGACGTCCGCGTCAGTTCTACGGCAACCGCATCCACGACACCTGCTACCGCCGTCCGTTCTTCGACGCGGGCATGTTTGCCGAGCGTTTCGATGACGCGGGTGCCAAGGGCGGCTGGTGCCTCTACAAGCTCGGCTGCCGCGGCCCCGAGACGTACAACTCCTGCGGCAACCTGCGCTGGTATCAGGGACTCTCGTATCCGATCCAGTCGGGCGCACCCTGCATTGGCTGCAGCAACGCGAACTTCTGGGATCAGGCGCCGTTCTCGAAGCGTCTGCCCGAGTACAACGGCATCGACGTCGACATGGTCGGTGCAGGCCTTGCCGTCGCGACGGCAGTCGGTGTCGCGGCACACGCGGGTGCGAGCCTTGTGCAGAAGAGATGCCATGAGAAGCAGCTCGAAAAAGAGGGAAAGCAGGTGCATGAATGAAACACGTCGTTGTCGATCCAATCACCCGTATTGAGGGACATCTGCGCGTTGAGCTGCAGGTGGACGAGGCATCGGGCAAAGTCACGGATGCCATCTCCTCCGGCACGGCATGGCGCGGCCTTGAGCTCGTCATGAACGACCGCGATCCGCGCGATGCATGGGCCTACATTCAGCGCATCTGCGGCGTCTGCACGTCCTCTCATGCGCTCGGCTGTCTGCGTGCCGTCGAGGACGCATTCGGCATCACGATTCCGAAGAACGCACACTACATCCGCAACATCATCGCGGCGTGCCTCGGACATCAGGATCACATCATCCATTTCTACCACCTCCACGCACTCGACTGGGTCAGCCCGCTCGAGGCGCTGAAGGCGGATCCGGCGGCGACGGCGGCGCTCCAGAGCACGGTGCTCCAGACCTATCGCCTGCCGTTCCGCGGGCCAGCGGCATTCGACACGGATGCCTACCCGCACGACTACCCGATCGCATCGCCGGACTACTACGCCGCGATCAAGGCAAAGGTGCAGAAGATCGTCGACAGCGGTCAGCTTGGCATCTTCTCTGCGCAGTGGTGGGATCATCCGGACTATCAGCTCCTCCCGCCCGAAGTGCATCTCATGGCGATCTCGCACTATCTTGAGATGCTCGACAAGCAGAAGGATCTCGTGGTCCCGCACGTCGTCTTCGGCGGCAAGAACCCGCATCCGCACTATGTGCTCGGCGGCATGCCCTGCTCCATCTCGATGGAGGACGGCAACGCACCGATCAACACGGCACGCCTCGCGATTGTCGACCGCTCGATCAATCAGGCACGCCACATGATGAACGACTACTATCTCCCCGACGTGCTCGCCATCGGACATCTCTACGTCCAGAAGGGCTACACCTCGGGCGGTGGCCTCGCGAAAAAGCGCGTGCTCGCCTTCGGCATGTTCCCCGAGGAGCCGTTCTCAGGTGCGACGAACGGCGACTTCTTCAAGAACCTCCTCGTGCGCTGCAACGGCGTCGTCGAGGACTTTGCCTCGGGCGTCATGAATGCGAAGGTCTACGACTTTACGGAGAAGGATCTGACGGATGCCGACGGCGTCGCAGAGAGCGTCGAGCACGGCTGGTATGAGTACAAGGGCGGCGACGACAAGGCACTCCACCCGTGGGAGGGCGAGACGACCCCGCACTACACCGAGCCGAAGGAAGGCACGAAGACCGAGTGGAAGGCGCTCAACGAGCAGGGCAAGTACTCCTGGCTCAAGACGCCGAAATGGCGCGGCAAGCTCTGCGAGGTCGGGCCTCTGGCACGCTACATCGTCCTCTACACGAAGGCAAAGCAGGGTCTCCTCGGCGACCTGACGTGGGCAGAGCAGATGATCGTCGATCAGATCGACGCCGTGACGAAGGTGCTGAACGTCCCCGTCGAGGCATGGCTGCCCTCCACGGTCGGACGCACGGCGGCGCGTGCGCTCGATGCACAGCTGCAGGCGGAGATCAGCAAGTATTTCTTCGACAAGCTCGTCGCAAACATCAAGAGCGGTGACACGCGTGTGGTGAACAACGATAAGTGGGATCCCTCGACCTGGCCGAAGGAAGCAAAGGGCGTCGGTCTCTACGAGGCACCGCGCGGCGCGCTCAGTCACTGGGCGGTCATCAAGGACGGCAAGATCGCGAACTATCAGGCGGTCGTTCCGACGACGTGGAATGCCTGCCCGCGTGACGATGCCGAGGGTCATGGAGCCTACGAGATGTCGATGATGGATACGCCCGTCAAGGTCGCGGACAAGCCGCTCGAGATCGTCAAGGCAGTCCGTTCGTTCGACCCGTGCATGGCGTGTTCGACCCACCTCTTCAACGCGAAGGGGGAGAAGATCCGCGTCGTGACGACCGATCCATACGCGGGCGTCAGCGTCGACAAATAAGGGGGCGAACCGCATGAAACAAGAAGTACGCAAGGAGTACTATCTCTTTAGTCCCTTTCTGCGCATCTTCCACTGGCTGATGGTCATTGCGATCATCGTGCTCTTCATCACGGGCTTCCTCATCACGAAGCCGCCTGCGATGCTCTATGCGGAGCCGGATGCGTCGCCGCTCCTGATGAACGTGACGCGCAACGTCCACTTCATCGCGGCGTTCGCGTTCTGCGCGGGCTTCATCGGCCGCGTCTACGGTTTCATCATCAACCGCGGCGACCGCCTTTTCCCGCATTTCTGGGAAAAGAAGTACTACACGGACACGATGGAAGTGGCGCAGCACTATATGCTGATCAAGGCGACGCACAAGCCGTTCCTGCGCAACCCGCTCGCACGCGGATCGTACGCAGGGCTCTATGTGCTCGTGGCGATTGAGGTGCTGACGGGCTTTGCCATGTACTACATGACCGAGCCGTCCGCGATCGGCGGCACGCTCTTCGGCTGGGTGAACGCTGTGCTCGGCGGCGAGATGATCTCGCACTATGTCCATCACTATGCGGCATGGGCGATCATCCTCTTTGCGATTGGGCATTTCTACATGGTCGTCCGCGCCGAGTTCATGGAGGGCGAGGCAGAGGTCTCGAGTATGTTCGCAGGCTCGAAGCTCCTGCGTCATACCCCGGCGGATGCCAGCGATGTGGAGTAAAGCAGTGTGCGTGCAGGCACCTCGTTCTGCAAGCAACAGGCGCCCCCTCGCCCGCTGTGGCAGGGGAGGCGCTCGAGGAATGGTGGATTCGCCTCCCCCGTCGCGACGGGGGAGGTGGCGCGCTTGCGCGTCGGTGGGGGCGCTTTGAGCAATCAGGCACCTCTGACACGATGAGCGTTTCTGTTACGCAAGCAATATGCTTTTGTTCGGAGAAAAGGAGTTTTCTATGTGTAAAGAATGCGGCTGCGGGCTCGCAGAGAGCACGACGCATCTGCAGTTTTTTGTGAAGGGCTACACCGAGGAGAATGCCGCCGCTGTGGAGAAGGCGCTCCTGGGGCTGCCCGGCGTCCTCTACGTGCACATCCACACGCACGACGGGGAGACGACCGTGGACTATGACCCGGCAAAGACGAAGATGACGGAGCTCATCAGCAAATTTGCCGCGCATGGGCTTTCGGCGGAGCTCTAAGATGCACGAAATGGCGATTGCCGAGGGCATTTTGGATATTGCCCTGGACTACGCACAGAAAAATGGCGCAGCGCGCATCGAGCGCATCGGCCTCCTGCTCGGCGAACTGTCGGGCGTGGAGACCGATGCGCTTTCGCTGTGTTTTTCCTCCCTTACGGCGGACACGATCGCGGCAGATGCCGTGCTCACGTGGGAGCGCGTCCCCCTCACGGGCCGCTGTCACGACTGCGGCAGGGAGCAGCACATCCGTCCACAGGACTACCTCTGCCCCCATTGTGGCGGCGGAATGGAGATCATCGGCGGCCGCGAGATGCGCGTGGATTATATAGAGATGGAATAGAGCGATGAAAGTAGTTGTAAAAGCGGACATTCTGGGGCGCAACGATGCGGCGGCGGCGGAGAACGCGGCGCTCTTTGCGCAGCATGGGATCTATGCGCTGAATCTGCTCGGCTCGCCGGGCGCGGGCAAGACGTCGCTCCTCGAGCGGACGCTGCAGGAGCTCACGGGTGATCTGCGTGTGGCGGTCGTGGAGGGCGATCTCTTTACGACGAAGGATGCGGCACGCATCGAGCGCTGCGGCGCGCCCGTCGTGCAGATCAATACGAGCGGCGGCTGTCATCTTGATGCGGCGATGGTCGCAGCGGCACTCGACCGCCTCGATCTCGATGCGCTCGATCTCCTCGTGATCGAGAACGTGGGCAATCTCGTTTGCCCTGCTGAGTTCGCGCTCGGCGAGGATGAGAAGGCGGTCGTTCTGAGCATCACGGAGGGCGACGACAAGCCGCTGAAGTACCCCCTGATCTTTAAGGAGTCGGCGGCGGCTGTGCTCAGCAAGGTGGATATTCTCCCGTATACGAATTTCGATATGGCGTCGGCGCGTGCGGACATCACGGCTCTGCATCCCGGGATCGCGCTCTTTCCTGTCTCCTGTCAGACGGGCGAGGGGCTCGCGGACTGGTACGCGTGGCTGCGTGCGCAGGTGGCGGCAAAGAAGGCGGGGAAGGAGGTGCGCTGATGGAGGAGTCGATTGTGCCCGTTGCGCCTGTGACGGTGCTCGGCATCGGCAATATCATTCTGCGCGACGAGGGGTTCGGCGTGCGTGCGATGGAGTATCTGGAGCGGCACTGGGCGTTCTCCGAGGATGAGGTGCGCCTGCTCGATGGCGGGACGCTCGGTCCTGAGCTGCTGCACTTCGTCACGGGGACGCAGCATCTGCTGATCCTCGACGCGGTCTCGGGTGACGGTGCGCCGGGGACAGCGTACCGCTTTGAGGATGATGCGATTATGGCGCATTTTCAGGAAAAGGTCTCGTCGCATGAGATCGGCATACAGGATGTGCTCGCGTGGCTGACGGTGACGGATCGGGCGATCCCGAACGTGGTCGTGCTCGGGATGCAGCCCTACGATCTGTCGGCGGGGCTGACGCTGAGCACTGCGATGGAGGCGGCGCTGCCCGCGTTCGCCCAGCGTGCGGCAGAGGAGCTGCGTGCGTGGGGCGTTCGGCTCGTGCCGCGTGCCGTACCCAGTGCCTGAGATGGCGGACGCGGCATATTCCGCAGTACATACGGAGGGGGGCGCCGCCGAGCGGCGCGCCTTTCGTGTCTCAGGGATTGTGCAGGGGGTGGGCTACCGTCCCTTCGTCTATCGTCTCGCGGAGGCGTACGCGCTCGGCGGCTGGGTGCTGAATGACAGCGCGGGGGTCGGCATCGAGGCGGAGGGGACGGCAGCCGCACTCGATGCCTTTGCTGCGGCGCTCAGAGACGAGGCCCCGCGCGCGGCTCTGGTGACGGCGGTGACGTGGCAGGCGATCACGCCTTGCGGGGAGCGGACGTTCCGCATCCTGCCGAGCCCCGCGGGGACGCGGGCGGCGACGCTCGTGTCGCCCGATCTCGGCGTCTGTGCGGACTGCCGGCGCGAGATCCTGTCGGCAGGGGATCGGCGGTACGGCTATGCCTTTACGAACTGTACGAACTGCGGCCCGCGCTACTCGATCATCCGCGGCGTTCCGTACGACCGCCCGCTGACCTCGATGGCGGTGTTCCCGATGTGTCCCGCCTGTCAGCGCGAGTACGACGATCCGCGCGACCGCCGCTTTCACGCGCAGCCAAATGCGTGCGC
>JABZYJ010000108.1 GCA_015265235.1 Selenomonas sp.
GCTCTACGCATACAACGCTCTCGTTATCGCTCTGCTGAGCGCCTTTCTCTGTCTGACGCAGTATAAGATCTACACGTCCATGAGCGCATACGCATTCTTGAAACAGGTGGAGGCACTTCCTCTCCCCCTCGTAGAGAGCTGCCTGCTGACGGCGCTGTCCTTTCTCATGCTCGTCCTGTTCGGCGGGCTCTACCGCATGGATCACTCGGATCGGCGGCCGCGTCTCTATCTCCTGCTCATGCTTGAGATTGCCGCGTGCATGGCACTGATGCGCGGCGTAAACTTTGCCTATGACGGCGTCGTCCTGCTTGTTGTCGCAGATCTGATGCAGCGTTATGAGGGACATCATCGAGCCTATTTCCTGATTGGCGCGCTCGTTGTTCTCTACCTCATCGCGAATGTCAATCTCGCACTCTACCAGACGAAGGTCATCCCCTTTGAGTCCTACGTCGCCTATTATAACAGCGAAACACAGAGCATCCTGCGCGCTCTTCGGAGCGCCTGTTCTTCGCTGAACACGATCCTCTTTATCTCCTACATCGTCCTGCTCATCCGGCACAAGAATGAGGAGCGTGCACGCATTCGTCTGCTCAATGAGAAGCTTGAGGAGGCAAACCAGCGTCTCCGCGCCTATGCCATCCATGCGGCACACATGGCGGAGACGCGTGAGCGCAACCGCCTCGCGCGGGAAATCCACGATACGCTTGGACATGCACTGACGGGGATCACTGCAGGGCTGGACGCCTGCATGGTGACGCTGGACTCGTCTCCCGCATTCACGCGTGCGCAGCTTGCGCGCATCCGTGATGCGGCGCAGCATGGCATTACGGACGTGCGCCGCTCGATGAAGAAGCTGCGCCCCGATGCGATGGAGAAGCTGCCCTTTCAGGAGGCGATCACTGCCATGACGCACGATTATGCACAGACGTCGGGCATGGAGGTTTCGCTCGATGTACAGAAGTGGCCGGCGAATCTGCGTGAGGATCAGGAGGATGTCATCTACCGCGTCCTGCAGGAGAGCTTGACGAATGCCCACCGGCACGGACAGGCGAAACACGTGCACATCACCATCGGAGAGCAGACGGGGATGCTCTGCATCTGCATTGCCGACGACGGTGTGGGCTGTCCAAAGGTGATACCGGGCTTCGGCCTGCGTCACATGCAGGAGCGCCTCTGCCTCCTGCATGGCACGGCGGCGTATCGGAGCGGAGCGGGATTTACCGTGGATGTCACGATACCGCTCAGCGGGGGAGGAGAGACTGTATGATCCGCATCATGATAGCTGACGATCAGGAACTGATACGGGAGAGCCTTAAGATCGTACTTGAGATGAATGAGGATATGGAGGTTGCGGCGATGGCGTCGAATGGGCGCGAGGCGCTTGCTGCTCTCGCGAAGATGCCCATCGATATTATCCTCATGGATATACGCATGCCGGAGCTTGACGGTGTGCTCTGCACGAAAGCGGTCAAGGAGCGATATCCCGACGTGCGCATTATTATCCTCACGACGTTTGATGATGACGACTACGTTTACTCCGCACTGAAATACGGGGCGAGCGGATATCTGCTCAAGGGCGGGAGCGTGCAGGAGCTGGCGGATGCGATCCGCATCGTTGTCTCCGGTGGGAATATCCTCAACCCCGATGTCACGAACAAGGTGGTGAAACTCTTCAGCCAGATGGCTCATGGCTCCTATGTCGCGGAGACGGATCTGCAGGGCCTGCAGGATCTCAGCCACACGGAGCGCAGCATTGCCCAGCTCGTCGGGCGTGGCCTTTCGAACAAGGAGATCTCTGCTGCGCTTTCACTTTCGGAAGGCACCGTCCGCAACAGCCTCAGCACAGCACTCTCAAAGCTGAATCTGCGCGACCGCACACAGCTTGCACTCTGGGCCGTGCAGATCGGACTCTCGCAGATGAAGGAGGGCGGGGATGGGTGAGATTCACGCGCAGCGAAAAATCGCTTTCGTCCTTCTCGTGGTTCTCATTGCCGCGCTCCTTGTCACATGGCTGGTACAGCGCAGCAGCCCCGTCCTGACCGTCGGCATCTTTGCGGGCAGCAATTGGGGCGTGCCGCAGGGCGAACCGTATGCCGTCATTGATCGGGCGATTGAAAAGTTCGAGGAGAGGCATCCGGGCGTTCGTGTCGTTTACGTGAGCGGCATACGCCGTGAGGACTATCCGGAGTGGCTTGCCGCGCAGTTCTTGAAAGGAGAGGAACCCGATGTCTTCCTCCTGCCGACCGAGGACTTCGAACTCTACGCGGCGCGCGGTGCACTTATGGAGATCACTCCCTTTGTGGAGGGCGATGCGGAGTTTTCCCCAGAGCTCTATGATCGTGCGGCATTTCAGAATGGACAGAAGGATGGACGCTCCTACGCACTGCCCTGCGAGAACATGATTACCCTCATGTTCGTCAACAAGACACTGCTCGCACATGAGGGGCTCGCCATGCCGCCGCTGGACTGGACGTGGGCGGATTTCTGCGCACTCTCACGCCAACTTACGAAGGATACGGACGGCGACGGTGTGCCCGATCAGTTTGGCTATTACGACTATACATGGGAGCAGGCGGCCGTGGCGAACGGCGTCCGTCTCTTTCGGGAGGATGGAACGGCGTCGTATTTCGCCGATCCGCGCATGGAGGAGACGGTGCGCTTCATCAAGGAGCTTGAGGGAACACACGCGGGGTATAAGGTCACGGCGCATGACTTTGATATGGGGCGTGTCGCGTTTCGCCCGTTTACCTTTGCCGAGTATCGTACGTACAAGCCCTATCCATGGCGCGTGAAGAAGTACAGCTCGTTCGAGTGGGACTGCATCCCGCTTCCTGCAGGACCATCGGGCGGCAATATCACCACAATGGACAGCCTGCTCGTGGGGATGAGCGCACGTACGCAGCGGCAGGAACTCGCATGGTCGTTGATGAAGATCCTGACCTCCGATCCGGAGATACAGGCGATGGTGCTTGAGAAGTCGCACGCCCTGCCGGCGCGGCGTGATGTCATCCGGTCGCGTGCAGCAGAGGAAATTTTTCTCTGGGATGCAGGGGAGAATGCGATGACGGCGACCGATGTGAGCGATGCTATGAGTGCTGCTGTCACCCCGTACCGCTTCGAGCGGCGTGCGGAGGCAATGCTCTATGCCGACCGCGAAATCACGGCGATGATCGAGAAGCCGCCGCCGTTTCACAACGCGCTCAACCGCCTGCAAAAGGAGATCAATGCAATTTTGCAGCAGTGAAGTAAGGAAGCGTGAATAGGGGAGAATGTATGGACTATAAAATCGTTTTCTCGGATATTGACGGCACGGTGCTCACCTCCGATCACCACGTTCTTCCGCGCACAGCGGCAGCGATACGGGAGATCACGGCAAAGGGCGTTCCATTCGCGCTGGTCTCAGCACGGATGCCCGAGGCCATCGCTCCGGTCGTGGAGGAGATCGGGGTGCGCACTGCTGTGATCAGTTACAACGGGGCTCTCGTCATTACACCGGACGGGACGGAGATCCACGATGAACGCATGACGCGCGCGCATACAGAGGCCGTTCTGCACCGCGTTACTGCGCAGTATCCTGCGGCATCCATGAATTACTATGCGGGCCATACATGGTACGTGCGTAATCGCGATGACCCCGAGGTGCGAAGAGAGGAGGGGATTACAACGGTCACGTCCGTTACTGCGGATTTTGCGGCATTGACGGCGGCCGGGGTTCTGCCGAACAAACTCTTTGCCATGGGGGCGCCCGCACTGATCGAGCGCATGGAGCGGGAGCTTTCGGAGACCTTCCCGGAGCTTTCTATCATGCGCTCCCTGCCGCATCTCTTGGAGATCATCGAACGCTGCGTATCAAAGGCGGCGGGGATCGAGGTGCTGCTCAAGCATTACGGGATTGACCGCACGGAGGCGCTTGCCTTCGGCGACAATTACAACGACGTTTCGATGCTGCGCTGCGTCGGACACGGCGTCGCGATGGGCAATGCCCCCGAAGAAGTCAAGGGGATTGCCGCAAGCGTTACGGAGGCGAATGATGCCGACGGCATCTATCACTTCCTGAAGAAAATTGATATGGTGGATTGAGAGGGGTATGCAAGATGTTTGGAATCATTGTTGGAACGCATGGGAAGTTTTCCGAGGAAATCGTGACGTCCTGCGAGATGATCTGCGGGCCGCAGCCGAATGTGCGCGCGGTGACGCTCGTGCCGGGCGAGGGACCCGACGATGTCGTGAAGAAATATGAGGAGGCGATTGCGGCCCTTGATTGTGCGGACGGAGTCATTTTCCTCAACGATCTCTTTGGCGGGAGTCCCTACAACGCCGCCTGCCGTCTCGCAGCAAACAATGAAGCGTATGGCATTGTCACCGGAGTCAATCTCCCCATGCTGATCGAGATGGTCAGCGCGCAGCTTGTCGGCGGAGCATACAATATCCTCGCTCTCATGGAACAGGCGGCAGAGGCGGGAAAGAACGGAACGCAGCTCTTCCATGCCTCGACGATGGGCGATGATGAGGATGACGATCTCTAAAAAAGATGCACTGAGTTGGCGGAGCTGAACGGGTCTGTGCTTCTCTGGGGCGTTTGTATGAGGCAGTATCAGTGCATACAGATGCCCCCTTTTTTATTGCGCGGAAAATGGTTCTTTGTTATAATGAGAACATTGTATCGAATGGGAGAGGGGCGATGATGTGATACGGCTGATTTTTTCAGATATGGATGGAACGCTCTTGGATGAGAATGGGCGGCTGCCGGAGGAGTTCGGCGATCTCTATGCGCGGCTGAAGGAGCGCGGCATCCGCTTTGCACCCGCCTCGGGACGGCAGTACGCATCGCTCCGACGGACGTTCGCCCCGTGGAAGGACGAGCTGATCTTCGTCGCGGAGAACGGGACGATGGTGATGGAGGGCGGCAGAGAGATCTTTTCGAGCGGGATTGAGCGGACGCTTGTGCTCGATGCGCTGCGGACGGGCATGGAGCTCCCCGGCGTGCAGATGGTCATGTGCGGGAAAAAGAGCGGCTACATATTGTCACGCGACAATGTACCGGCATTTCGTCATGAGCTGGATCAGTACGTTACAGTGTCGTCGGTCGTAGAGGACTTCGCCGGCGTAGAAGATGTCCTGATAAAAATCTCGCTCTGTGATCTCACAGGACACGCCGAGACCTCTATACTGCCGACGATGCAGCAGTACAGAGACCGCCTGCAGGTCACGCTCTCGAGTACGAAGTGGATCGATCTCTTTAACCTCGGTGTCAGCAAGGGGACGGCCGTCGCACAGATTCAGCGGCAGCTCGGTATTGCGCCCGAGGAGTGTGCGGCGTTCGGCGACTACGATAACGACCTTGAGCTGATGGATGCCGTGCACTACAGCTTTGCGATGGAGAACGCCCTGCCCGCCGTCAAGGAGCGTGCGCGCTACCGTGCGCCGAGCAATCGTGAGCACGGTGTGATAGAGGTCTGCGAGCGCATTCTCGCGGGCGAGTTTGACTGAGGTGTAATATGCGCTTTGACTATCACATGCATCTTGAGTACGGCTCGTACGATGAGGACTACGCGGAGGGATTCTTCCGTGCGGCAGAGCAGCGCGGTGTCTATGAGATCGGCTTTTCGGAGCACTCCCATACCTTTCCCGAGTTCGAGCAGCTCTACTATGATGATCTTATCTTGGACGACAGTGCTGTGGGGCAGTTTCAGCGGAAATGGCTGAAAAAGAACAAGTTCAAGTACACGCTTGACGAGTATTTTTCCTTTATTGAAAAGCTGCGAAAAAAGCACAAGGTGCGCGCGGGCATCGAGGTCTGCAATTTCCGCGATCAGGCGGCGGTCACAAAGATCCTCTCTGCCTATCCGTTTGACTACGTGATCGGCTCGGTTCACTTCCTGCACGGCTGGGCATACGATACAGAGGCGATCGTGGCGGAGTGGGACAACCATCCGCTGACGGAGATCTACGAGTGGTATACGGAGGAGGCAGAGCATCTCGCGGCGACACATCTCTACGACGTGCTCGGGCATCCGTTCAACATCCGCCTGTACCGTCACTTTCCGACGTTCGATGTGACGCCGTATCTTGAGCGCGTGGCAGCTGCGATGGCAGCGGCGGACATGATCGTCGATCTCAACACGGGGACGTACTATCGCTACCCGGTACACGAGTTTTCGCCGTATCCGGACTTTATGCGCGCGGCGCATGCGCACGGTCTGCCGCTCATCACGACCTCGGATGCGCACAAGCCCGAGGACTGTGCGCGCTATAATGAGGAGGCGGTGCAGTATGCCCGCTCCTTTGGCTATACGGAGCAGATTCACTTTACGGGCGGGCGCACGCGTGAGAGCGTCCCGCTGATCTGATGCGCAGTGACAAGGAATCGCTGATAAAATGAAGTCCGTCAGATTGGCGTAGATTTTTCGTCCGAACGAGGTGGAAAACCGGACGCAGAGTGGTGCTC
>JABZYJ010000109.1 GCA_015265235.1 Selenomonas sp.
GACATATACGGGGTTCTCTGTACTGTCCTCCATTTTTGGCAGGGTCAGCTTCAGTTTGCGCTCGGGGTCGCGCAGGGTCATCCATGCGCTGTGTTGCTCCTCCTCCCGCGCGGCGTCGCTCCTGCTTCCCCAGAAACGTGCGAGGGTGTCGACGTACTCCGCTGCCTCGCCCTCCTCGTCGGTGCGAAAGCGTCCGACAAGTCGGTCGTTCTCGCGCTGCAGATGGAGTTCGCTCGTTTCGCTAAAGATGCGGAGTTCGATGAGCAGTTTCGTGTTCAGGGGCGCCTCATCGGGAAAGGAGAATGTGCCCTGCTGCCACGTCCCACAGCGTATTTCGTTCACCTGCCAGACTACGGCGGTCGCTTTCTGCACGTTTCGTCGTGTAAGTTCGCGGGAAAGTTCTTCCGCTGATGCAGGGATGTCAACGGTCTCTACTGCGCTTTTTCCCGCACAAATGCAGCGCATTTTCTGTTTCTTTTCCTCGCTCATGTCGCATCCTCCTCGCACAGTGCGGTCACATATCCCTGCAGGGTCTGCACGGTGTCCGCAGCAAAGTTTTGTCCCTGCGTGCTCATAACAGCGCCCATGGTAACGGATGACGGCGTGCAGTCCCTCCAGTGTGCCGCGGCCGATGGATTTCTCCCCGCCGATCGCCGCACGCCCCAGCCAGAGGTCCTTGAGGAGGAGGACGCAAAGCCCTGCCTCCTGCTCACTTGCCTGCCGCACGCCGAAGCGGAGGGTGACGGATCGTCCCCCATCTTTCTCCCGCCATACCGGCGCGGTAGAAAAGAGTGCAGACGGGATCGTCCCGCCTGTAAAGCGGTCGATGCGGCTGCGCGTCTGTGTGTGCATCTCGGCGTCGACGACGGCTTCCTCGACGATGAAGCGGCCGCGGGCGGCCGTCGTCCCCATGAGGCGGTCGATGAAGGCCTCCGCCTGTGTCTGTTCTTTTCCCAAGGCGTGTAGGATGTATGCGGCGCGATGGCGCAGAACGCCCTTGAGACTTGTGCCGGGGATGATGTTCTGCCCTGCAGCATTCGTCTTCATGCGGGCGACAGGGCTTTTCTCACCGTCCGTCTCCGCTAGTGGATCCACACTGTCGCGCACGATCAGTGCACCGGTGAGTGCAAAGTCCGCCGTGATGACGAAGTCGCCATCCGCAGGCGGCGGTTCTGTCTGCGCCGCATCGTCATACGCCATGTGCCAAGCGGCATTGCCACGTTTCGGCGAGAGCCACGCGATGGCGTCCTCTGTCCTGCGGAAGTCGTAGCAGTCCACGACCATATCCCGCAGCTGCATGCGGCCAAATCCCTTGGTGGTGAGCGCACCGACATGAAAGCCACCGCGCAGGAGTTCACTCAGGCGGAGAAGAGTTTCTTTCAGCGTGTGCTCATCTTTCTGATGGACGCGGCGCAGGAGGATCTCGGCATAGAATGTGCCGCCTGCTCCACTCTCGACAATCTCATAGTCGTATTTATGTGCGTCGATTGCCGTTCCTGTCACGTCGTCGATGTGGACGCCATCACGGGATCCGATCACTGCATCGTTGAGCTCTACGTCATAGAGGGAGACGGCGCTCTGACGCTCGTCGCGTACGCTCTCCCCACCGGTGCGGTGCATTGTACCGATCAGGATGTCTGCCGCGCATGGGTTTTCTACTTCGATGAGGCTGCGCAGCGCCCCCGCCAGCGATGTGCCGGGGATGAACGGCACACCGGCCTTGCTGCGCAGGACGTGTATGTCTCGATCGTTCCGCTCCTCCCCGCTCTCTCCTTCGCCGATGAGCAGCGGCGCCGCAAGGTGCAGTCTGCCTCGCACGGTAATGCGTCCCAGTATTTGCGCCGGGTTCACGTTCGTATTCATGCGCTTTCGCCCCCCTTCTCCGCCTTGCCTGCCGTTTTTCTTGCAAAGCGGAAGAATGTGTGCCAGTATGCGTAAAACACTTCTTCCCGCTTCAGGAGTGCCGCCGTGCCATCCCGTACGCCGATTTCTTTTCCTGCGTCGATGAGGTCTTGATCTGCGGTGACGTTCTGTCGCTCCCGTGCAGCATAGGGCATTTCCTCGTGTATGATCTCTCCGAGGTAGGATCGGAGGGGGCGTCCTTCGACCTTGACGTTCTCCAGCATTTTGCCGAGCGGCATTCCTTTTTTCGTCTCCCATACGATCTGCCGTATACGCTCACAGGCGCCCTGCGGGCGTATGCCGAGAACGCTGTCTAGGCGTGCAAATGCGTGAGACGCATCGGGCGGGAATGTCCTGCGGGCGCGCCCTGCATCCTCTGCCGCCAGCACGCGGATCTGTTCGATGATATGGGCGAGGATGATCTGCTCTGCGATACGTTTGCTCTCTGTGCAGAGTTCGCGCGCTGCGGGTGCGGGCGGGTCCTGCGCGATGCAGCAGAGTCCCCTGCCGTCCCAGATGCGCAGCTGTCCGAACCCCTCCTCTGTGCGGCGCCCAACGCCGCTGCACAGGACGGCGTTCACCGCCTCCATGTCGCCGGGCTGCCAGCCGCCTGTTTTTCGGACGGCAAACACGGTTCCCGCGCCGAGCGCCGTCTCACGAGGGCGGCGCATTCCCCATGTGCCGACAAAATTGTCGATGTCCTCCGCCTGCGCATAGATGCTGCGCTGTTCCTCTGCCAGTAGGAAGCCGCCGCCTGTCCCTGCGTTGAGTGCAGCAACGACTTCGTCGAGCATGGAGCGTGCATCTCCCGGCACGGCTCTATGCGGCAGGAAGGGTGTCTCGCATCGGAGACAGAAGCGTTCCTCGGTCGGGATGGGCGGCAGGGGGATGTCCTCTGCCGGCATCACGGTGATCTCGCATTGTCCGTACTGTGTATATTTGGAACGTCCTGCACAGCAGGAGAACGTCTCTGTGCCGATGGTGCCACAGAGAAGGCGAAGCTCCTCCGCCGTGCCGCAGATCAGCCCCTCAAAGCTCTGCCCCTGTGCAATCGCTTCGTAGTTGTATATGCCGCCGTCCATGCTCCTGCCGGCGAGACGTTCCTTGCCGCTGCCGCCATTCAGATCACTGCGGCTGATGTGGAGGCGGATCTCCTTCTGCACGGCGACGGGGTGCAGTCCTTTGTCGCAGACGGCGGCAAAGCCCCGCATGCTCTTGAAG
The DNA here is from genome assembly GCA_015265235.1 of Selenomonas sp. Lineage (GTDB taxonomy): Bacteria > Bacillota > Negativicutes > Selenomonadales > Selenomonadaceae > Centipeda. The sequence continues at coordinate 3,124 of JABZYJ010000109.1, forward strand.
CCCCCATCACGCGGAGCCTCCCCGTACATGAGATCACAGATCGCACTGCCGTCCTTCGCGCGCTGTACGGAGAGTGGCAGCGGGATCGCGCGCGTCTGTGTCAGGGGCTCGACGGGATAGGCATCAACAAAGCGCAGGCCACCATAAAAGAGGCGCATGAAGTCGTCATTCTCATGCGCCGCTTTTCCAAGTGCAGCGGTCTCGATGAAGCGCGCGGCAAAGATGCCGCGCAATACGGAGCCGCTGAAGCTGTCCTGCGTCGCGGTCATGACGGATGTATGTCCCGGTGCGGAGAGGATCATCGGTGCTTTTGTTCGAATACGAACCTTCATCATCTGCATCAGCGTCTGCCCCCTTTCCGCCCCTGACGCCCGAGTGCCTTCGTTATGAGCGCAGGTACGATGTCTTTGCCGTTCTGCCGCAGGGTGCATCCGATCCTGCCAAATCCGCGTGTCCGTTTTCCGCCGCACTGCGAAAGGTTCCGTACGGCAAGAGCGAGGATGCACAGATGCTTTATTTCTGCATTGTCCAGACGGATGTCTCCGCTGAACTCTGCGCCCTTTTCGATGACACGCATGTTGTGCAGTGTGGTCTGCTCCGCTATGCCCGTCTCACGGTTGATCCGCGTTTGCCAGCGCAGGTTCGCGTAAACGCCGAGGACGTCGTCCGGACGAAAGATGGAGGGATATTTTTCCTCCAAATACTTGAGGTCTGCATGGATCTCCTCGTACTGTTCTATATAGAGGTTGTGTAGGATGAGCTGCACCTGCTCCGCACGTCCGCGCCGAAAGAGCGTATCGAGCTCCGCCCTGTCAAAGAGGTCGAGTTCCGCCGTCTCTGCCATCTCCGCAACCTCACAGCCACTCTCATAGAGCAGTCCTTTGAGCCGTTTGGCGGGGAAATACGGCAGTCCGACATCATCCTGTACCACGTCCGCATCGACGTGGATATCCGCGTAGCCCGTGCCGAGATGGAGCGGGGAGAATGTTCGGATGTGGATGCGAATCGGGGCAGCGGGGTCGATATCTCCGAGGCCAGCAGCCTGTGTCTGCATCATGGCAAACGGATCTACGATGTCGGCCTGCCGTATCTGCGGTTCATCCGTCTCTTGGACGCTCTGGCGGACAACTGGTTCTTTCTTTCCATACTTGATTTTTTTCTGCCCTGTTTTGCCGTCTTTATTCCGGTTCTTTGCCATCACTACACCTCCCCATCCATGACATAGTCCATGAGTTCAATCGCATCCATATAGGGTGTACGTTCCCGTTCCCACAGGTTCTCCGCGTAGGCATGCCATGCAGGTACATCGGGCAGTTGCAGGTTCAGATGACCCAGTTGGGTCATAAACTGCTGCTGCTCGTGTTTTCCATAGGCAAGGACGCGCCGCAGTTCCTTGACCTTGTTCCGCGGAAGCCCGCGCAGCCCCCGTACGCCCGCAAGGAGGGCGGTGATGTGCCGCTCGTCCGTCGCACCCGCTCCGTCCGTATCAACGCGATACGGGCCGAAGTGCAGATCGCCGCGCGCACCGCGATACTCCTGTGCGCGGAACTGTTCCAGTGTCGGCGGCTGCTCGCCGTGCAGGATGGCAAAGTCGAGCCAGCAGGAGTCCACCTCGTGTCCTGCCGCACGTTCCAGCGCACGCATCTCGTTCTTTGCTGCGCTGCATAGCTCCTCTGCCATCTCGTAGGCACGAAAGAACGGGTATGAGGTGTTCATGATGGTGATGCCAGCGCAGGAGGCAATGTTTTTCTCCATCAGGTGCTGCATCAGAAATGCCGAAAACTCCACGGCAGCCTTGCCCGCACAGACAAAGGTCATATCGTCGCCGCCCAGAACAATAGGACGGACGGGAAGGGTGCAGAGCCCATGCTCGTCTCTGAGATCGAGACTGTCCTTGTACCGGTCAATATGCTCCACGATGTGTTTGACGAGTGCGGCAAAGGCGACAAGGGTATCGTGACGGATGCCACGCGAACGTCGGATGTATGCGGTCAGTGTTTCGCAGCCTTGAAATTTCCGCCCCATGTTGTTGCCGTCGATATGCACGACGGCAATATCATTCTTCGGCGTTTTCTGTCCAAGGCGGGCGAACTCGACGGGGAAGTCATAGCGTCCGATAAAGTGTTCCTGCTCTTCGGGCGTGAAGGCGGTCATGAGTTTGTCCATGAGTGCCTGCTGCACATCCGCCTCTCCACTTCCCGACGGAAATGTGGGATGCAGCTTGGCGGCGACTTCCCACGAGCAGAAGCGACCGTCCACCCATGCGTTTGCCGTCTCCCCGGTCTCGCTGCACGCAAGGGTCAGCCCGGTGTAGGGTACGTTGACTGCCGGAAATACGGTGTTCTGCCCCTCCTTGAGTCGGTCGAAGAGAGGGTTCAGCCGCTCCGCTCCAATGTAGCGTCCGTCCGCCGCAAGTTCGAGTGTGCCGATTGCCGCACCGGTATGAAGCCCGGGCGCATGGATCAGGAGCTTTTTCGTGAACGCAGCGATGACGGCGGTCAGGATGTCGTCGTCCACATGCTCCGCAAAGAGAAGCAGTGCCTTGCCGCCGCCGATGTAGCCCACACGCGCCGCTGCCGTCATGGACGACCAATCGGTGTCCTCCGGCCGCTTCCACGATGTGTCATCCAGTGTATCCGCCCCTAGGATTTCACGCACTGCCGGCAGAAGTATCTCCTCGAAGACAGCCTCCACAAGATAGGACGCACCGATGTTTGTCTTGAGCTGATTGCTCGAGAAGATGTACTTCTGTATGGAGCGCGTATCAAAGAGTATTGCCTTGTACTGCATAGCTCGACCTCCTCAATATAGAATACATTCTATTTCGGCATTTCTACTCTTTTTCCCTTTATCTTTTATAACAATTCTATAAGACAATCCTTATTTTTATCCGAGTGCCACGGTGGTCTCCCCAAAGCCCTGTGCGGTCAGGCGCCCTACGCCACAGAACGGGGCGAACTGCGTGAGCAGGAGGATGATTTCCCGCTCCTCTGCGGAGAGTCGTCCGATGCTGAACGCAAACGTCCCTGTGAACCCCGGCATCGTTTTGCGCTCACTCTGACGGATCCTGACACCCGCGCCCCGCCAGTCCAGCGGTATGAGTTTCGCCGCGACCATACGCACGATGTCTTTGTCCACGGCAAAGGGAAGTCCCTGCCATGTCCACTTGTCCGCGAGGGAGGCGAAGATGAGCGCGGGACGTGGGACGGCACAGTCGTCCTTGTCC
>JABZYJ010000010.1 GCA_015265235.1 Selenomonas sp.
CGTCAGAAGAGGTCGCGCGTGCGCTCGCACTCGTGCGTGCCTCGGATGGGCTGGACTATGCGCAGGAACAGGCGGATGCCTATCTGGCGCGCGCTAAAGCGGCGCTGCCTGCGAGCCTTGACCCGCGGATTCGTGAGACCTGCCTCATGGCGGCGGATTTTATCGGTCGGAGAGAATTTTAAGCTGACAGCGTTGGGACTTTCGTCATGCGTACCCTGATGTACGCATACAGGAGGATGTATTATGTTCGGCATCGGTGCACCGGAGCTGGTATTGATCTTGATCGTGGGGCTGATTGTCTTCGGCCCGGGAAAGCTGCCCGAGATGGGGCGGACGCTGGGCAAGGGACTGCGCGAGTTCCGCAAGGCGTCAAATGCGTTGACGACAGCGATCAACACACCTGATCCGCCGCCTGCACCGCCCGCACAGAATACGGCGGCACAGCCGCAGCCTGCCGCAGCGCCGACGGCGCAGCAGGCTGCACCAGTGGCAGCAGAGCAGTCTGCACCGGCGACAGCACAGCAGAGTGCTCCCGCGCCGGCGGCGACCTCGCCGACGGCGGAGACCGCAGCTGCTGCGGTCGAGGCACACCGCGCCGAGCAGAAGGCCGCGGAGACGAAGCAGTCCTAAGGAACCGCTGAGCTTCCCTAATACGGCTGCGCAGAACATCACGATGATATTGTGCCGAACGGCATGGTTTAGGAGGATATTATGTTTGGATTGGGCGTTCCCGAACTCGTACTTATTTTGATCATCGGCCTCGTTGTCTTTGGCCCCGGCCGTCTCCCCGACATCGGAAAGGCGCTCGGCAAGAGCATCAAGGAGTTTAAGTCGGCAAATAGTGCAAAGGACGAGCCGCCTGCGGAGATCAACGTGACGCATGAGACGAAGCAGCTGCCCGAGAATGCAAAAAAAGAGGAAAAGATCTGATCCATGGCAGAGGAAATGAAAGCGGACGGCGCGGGGACGCCCCCGGCCGAAGAGACGTCGGTGCCTGCGGTGCAGGAAACGGGTGTCAAGCCGCTGCCGCCGGAGGACGCAGGCGCGCCGCAGGATGATGACGGCAGCATGTCGCTCATCGCGCATTTGACCGAGCTGCGTTCGCGGCTCATCAAGTGCCTGCTCGCCGTCGCTGTCGGCTCGGCGGTCGGCTACTACTTCATCGGCGACATCATGCACTATCTGACCCTGCCGGTCGGAAAACTCTACTATATGCAGCCCGCCGAGGCGTTTTTTACCTACATCAAGATCGCCGTCGTCGTGGGCTTCCTTCTTGCGCTGCCCGTGATCTTCTATCACGTCTGGCGCTTTTTTCTGCCCGCGCTCACCCCGTCGGAACGCATGGTGCTCGCCATCGTTGTCCCCGTCTCGGTGGTGCTCTTCTTCCTCGGGCTGGCATTCTCGTTCTTCCTCGTCTTCCCTGCGGCAATCATGTTCTTCAAGGGGTTCGGCAACGATGAACTGGAGGCACTCTTTTCCGTCAATCGGTATTTTGAGTTCGTCATCATGTTCGTCCTGCCGTTCGGCTTTGTCTTTGAGCTGCCGCTCGTCATTACGATTCTTGGGAAACTGGGCTTTATCACGTCAAAATTCCTGAGCAAGTACGCGCGCATCGTCATCTTTCTCTCGTTCGTCATCGCGGCGGTGATCTCACCAACCCCCGATGTATTCACGCAGTCGATGATCGCTGTGCCGATGATTGCGCTCTACGGCGTGGGGTATTTGATCGTCCGCTTTATCCTCCGAAAATAGGGGTTGGCGGACACGTTACGCAGAAGAAACACGATATATTAGGAGGGAATACCTTGGCATATAAGGATCTGCGCGAATACATCGCGGCACTTGAGGAGCGTGGACTGCTCCGCCGCATCACGGCGGAGGTTGACCCGGAGCTCGAGATCACGGAGATCACGGACCGCATCTCGAAGCGTGAGGGCGCGGAGAACGTCGCCCTGCTCTTTGAGAATGTAAAGGGCTCAAAGATGCCCGTCCTCATGAATGCGTTCGGCAGCTACGAGCGCATGGCACTCGCCTTCGGCGTGGAGAAGCTCGACGACGTGGCCGATGAGCTGACGGAGATCCTCAAGATCCCGCACATCTCCCTGCAGAACAAGATGAACCTCATGACGCTCATCCCGATGGCGCGCAAGGCGATCAATTTCCCAAAGTACGTGAAAAATGCACCATGTCAGGAAGTCATCGAGACGGAGAACCCGAATCTTGACGAGATCCCCATTCTGAAGTGCTGGCCGGATGACGGCGGCCCCTTTGTGACGCTGCCGCTCGTCTTTACGAAGAATCCTGAGACGGGCAAGCGCAACGTCGGCATGTACCGCCTGCAGAAGTACGACAGCCGCACGACAGGGATGCACTGGCATATCCACAAGAACGGAGCGGAGAACTTCCGCGCGATGAAGGTGCAGGGCGGCAAACGCATCGAGGCGGCCGTCGCCATCGGCACGGATCCCGTCGTGACCTATGCGGCGACGGCACCGCTGCCGCGCGACATCGACGAGATGGTCTTTGCGGGATTCCTCCGGCATAAATCGGTCGAACTCGTGAAGTGCGTTACGGTCGATCTTGAGGTGCCCGCGACGGCGGAGATCATCCTCGAGGGCTATGTCGATACGGACGAGATGCGCCGCGAGGGACCGTTCGGCGACCACACGGGCTACTACTCCCTCGCAGACGACTATCCCGTCTTTCACATCACGGCGATCACGCACCGTAAGGATCCCATCTACGCCGCGACGGTCGTCGGACGCCCGCCGATGGAGGACTGCTTCCTCGCGAAGGCGACGGAACGCATCTTCCTGCCGCTCTTGAAGCAGATGCTGCCCGAGGTCGTCGATGTCAACATGCCGCTCGAGGGCGTGTTCCACGACTGCGTCGTCGTCTCCATCAAGAAGCAGTTCCCGATGCATGCGCGCAAGGTCATGCACGCGCTCTGGGGCATGGGACAGATGATGAACGTGAAGATGATCATCGTCGTGGACGCTCACGTCAATGTGCAGGACATGAAGGAAGTCTGGTGGCGTGTCTTTAACAACATCGACGCGAAATATGACCTCGAGATCGTGCAGGGACCGCTCGACGTGCTCGACCACTCCTCGCCCATGGCAAAGTGGGGGTCGAAGCTCGGCATCGACGCGACGAAGACGTGGCCGGAGGAAGGCCATGCGCGCGAGTGGCCGGATGAGATCACGATGTCGAAGGAGATCACGGAGCGCGTGACGGCGCGGTGGAAGGAGTTCGGTCTGGATTGAGCTGGTGGATGGAGCGCCTGCGGGCGCATATGAACAACACAGCGTTTCACCATACCGTGTTCTCTCTGCCGTTTGCCCTCATGGGGGCACTCCTCGCCGCAGGCGGCGATCCGCCGCTCGGGACGCTCGGCTGGGTCGTGCTCGCCATCACGGCGGCACGGTCGGCGGCACTCGCCCTCGACAACCTCGCCGATCTAAAGTATGACAAGCAGCAGCCCCGCCTCGCCTACCGTGCGATGGTGCAGGGGCGCGTCACGAAGAAGGAGGCGCTCGTCTTTATCGGCGTGTGCCTCCTTGTGCTTATCTTCGCCGTGCTGCAGGTGCATCCGGTCTGCATCCGTCTCCTGCCGTTCGCCGCTGTGCCCTTCCTCATCTACCCGTACATGAAGCGCGTGACAGGATGGGTACATCTCTTTCTCGGCATCGCCATTGGCATGGCGCCAGCGGGCGGCTGGGTTGCGGTCAGCGGGAAAATCGAGCTGCCGATGCTCGTACTCTTTCTCGCGGTCGCCCTCTGGATCGCTGCGTTCGACGCGATGTACGGGGCGCAGGACGAGGCGTTTGACCGCAGTCAGGGACTCCACTCCCTCGCGGTGTCGTTCGGTGCACGCGGTGCATTCCAGATCGCGCGGGCAATGCACGTCCTCTCGATCCTGCTCTTTATCGCCCTCGGCGCGATGATGCATCTGCACTGGCCGTATTTCATCGGCGTTGCGATTGCAGCAGCGACACTCGTCTACCAGCACCGCATCGCAGGGCCGACGGACTTTTCACGCGTGACGCAGGTGTACTTCATGCGCAACGGCATCGTCTCGATTGCGATTTTCGTCTTTACGTGGATCAGCTATATGGTATAAAGGAGAGCATGATGGCACGGATTCTCTCGGGCAAGGAATTTGCCGCACGGATAAAGGAAGATGCCGCACGCGGCGTCGCAGAGCTGAAGGCGGCGGGGGTCTTGCCGCGCCTTGCCGTCATCATCGTCGGCAGCGACCCCGCCTCCGAGGTCTACGTCCGCAACAAGCAGCGGACGTGCGAGGAGCTCGGCATTCGTTCCGACCACATCGCCCTCCCCGCCGAGACGACGAAGGAGGAGCTCCTCGCGTGCATCGAGGAACTGAACGTCGATCCGGAGGTACACGGCATCCTCGTGCAGCTGCCGCTGCCCGCGCAGATCGCGGAGGACGAGGAGGAGATCCTCTCCCATATCGACCCGCGCAAGGACGTGGACGGCTTCCATCCCGTCAACGTCGGACATCTGGTGCTCGGCGCACCGGGACTGCGCCCCTGCACACCGGCGGGCTGCATCCGTATGCTCGACTACGCGGGCATCCCCATCGAGGGGGCGCACGCCGTCATCATCGGCCGCAGCAACATCGTCGGAAAACCCATGGCGCATCTCCTTCTCGAACGCAACGCAACCGTGACGATCTGTCACTCGCGCACGCAGAACCTTGCCGCGATTGCACGCACGGCGGACATCCTCGTCGCTGCGGTCGGGCGGCCGCGCTTTGTCACGGCGGACATGGTGAAGGAGGGCGCGACGGTGATCGACGTCGGCATCAACCGCATCGCGCCGAAGAAGCTCGTCGGCGACGTGGACTTTGACGCCGCAGCGGCTGTCGCGGGGGCGATCACGCCCGTGCCGGGCGGTGTCGGACTTCTCACCGTCGCCATGCTGATGGAGAATGTAGTACAGGCAGCCAAAGCGCAGAACGCATAAGGAGGATACGTCATGAAATCCGATGTCGAAATCGCGCGCGAAGCCAAACTTCGCCCCATTACAGAAATTGCGGCCGCACTGGGCATTGATGCGGATACGATCGAGCCGTACGGCAGGTACAAGGCCAAGCTGACGCGCGAATCCCTTGCGGGCGCCCATGGAAAACAGGGAAAGCTCATCCTCGTCACGGCGATCAACCCGACCCCCGCGGGTGAGGGCAAGACGACGACGAGCGTCGGGCTTGCCGATGCCCTCCATCGGCAGGGCAAAAAGACCATCGTTGCCCTGCGCGAGCCGTCGCTTGGCCCCTGCTTCGGCATGAAGGGCGGCGCGGCGGGCGGCGGCTATGCACAGGTCGTCCCCATGGAGGACATCAACCTCCACTTTACGGGGGACTTTCACGCCATCACGACGGCGCACAACCTTCTCGCCGCACTCATCGACAACCATATCTTTCAGGGCAACGCACTCGATCTCGACGTGAACCGCATCGTGTGGAAGCGCGTCCTCGACATCAACGACCGCGCCCTGCGCCATGTCGTCACGGGGCTCGGCGGGCGCGTCCACGGCGTGCCGCGGGAGTCCGGCTTTGACATCACCGTCGCCTCGGAGATGATGGCAATCCTCTGTCTGGCGGAGAATCTCGCCGACATGAAGCGGCGCCTCGGGCGCATCCTCATCGGCTATACACGCGGCGGACGTCCTGTACACGCGGAGGAGCTCGGTGCGACGGGGGCCTTGACCCTGCTCTTTAAGGATGCCGTGAAGCCCAACCTCGTGCAGACCATCGAGGGGACGCCCGCCCTCATCCACGGCGGCCCCTTCGCGAACATCGCCCATGGGTGCAGCAGTGTTGCAGCGACCAAGGCGGCACTGCACTGTGCAGACTACGTCGTCACGGAGGCGGGCTTCGGTGCGGATCTCGGCGCGGAGAAATTCTTTGACATCAAATGCCGTCTGGCGGGACTCGCCCCCGATGCCGTCGTCATCGTCGCCACCGTGCGTGCGCTCAAGATGAACGGCGGCGCGGCAAAGAGCGACCTCGGCACGGAGAATCTGGACGCCCTGCGGCGCGGCGCGGCGAACCTCGAAAAGCACATCGAGAACATCGGAAAGTTCGGCGTACCCGCCGTCGTCGCCGTCAACGTATTCCCGACGGACACCGAGGCGGAGCTCGCTCTCCTCGAGGAGCTTTGTGCACGCCTCGGTGCACCTGCCGTGCGCTCGGAGGTCTGGGCAAAGGGCGGTGAGGGCGGACTTGCCCTAGCGGATGCGGTGGACGCAGCACTCCGGCAGCCCGCGCATTTTCACCCCCTCTACGACGCGGCAAAGCCCATCGCGGAGAAGATCGAGACCATCGCGCGGGAGATCTACGGCGCGGACGGCGTGGACTTTACCGATGCGGCGAAGAAGCAGCTCGCGGAGATGGACGCGCTCGGCATGACGGAGACGCCCGTCTGCAGGCTAAGACACAGTACTCCTTCTCCGATAACCCCGCACTTCTCGGACGTCCGACAGGCTTCCGCATCACCGTGCGCGAGCTGCGCGCCTCCTGCGGGGCGGGCTTCGTCGTCGCCCTCACGGGCAATGTCCTCACCATGCCGGGACTGCCGAAAGTGCCCGCCGCGATGGGCATGGACATCACGGCGGATGGTGTGATCACGGGATTGTTCTAGGAGAGATAGGGGGCACGGCAGAGATGGACATTGCGGAGCGACTGCAGGAGTTGGCGGAGTGCGGCACATACGGGGAACTTTGTGCGGAAGCACGGGCATATCTTGCACGCAACACAGCGGAACAGGACGAGGATACGGCCTATATGGTGCGTGTACGCCTCGGTGAGACATTGCTCGCACTGTCGGCAGAGGCCTTCGACGCCGAAGGCTATGCGGAGGGCGTGCGCCTTTTGATGACGGCGTACAATGAGCGCGGCAATACGGGCCTCTTTGAGCTGCTCTCTTCCGTTGTGTATCAGCCCAATGAGGCGGCGCTGCGGGAGAACTACGCCGAAAATTGCCGTGCATTTGCCCTGCTGCGCCCCGATGCAGCTTTGCCGGACTACGATCATCTTCCTGTGCTTTGCTTTCCCATATCCAATACAAACGCGGTGCTCTTTACAAAGGAGCATCGGCGTTTTCTTATGGGGGAACGGGAAGACGGCTGGCAGATGCTCGATCATGCGCTGCTCTTTTCTCATGATGATGCGGACGAACTGACGCGGGCGGCAGAACGCTTTTCACGCGCTGTACGCGATGCGCGTGTGCAGGAATGCGCCGCACAGCTCATGGATGCGATGCAGCGGAATGACTTTGGTACGACGATGCAGCGCTGTGCCGAGGAGTATCATCGGCTCTGTCCCGAGGGCGAGGAATATGAGCTCTTCCGTGCAGAGGAAGCTCTTGCACGGAAGGATATGGAGGCGGCACTTTCCTATGGGAAGGCAGCGTACAACAAACGGAAGATGAGTCCACATGCGTGTGCTGTGCTCTCCCGTGTGTATCAGCAGACGGGATGTCCGGATCGTGCCATGCTCTTTATGATGCTGTCGGTGGATCGAGATTATCTCAGCTTTCCGGAAGATCCTGATGCGATGGAGAATTGTATCTATGCACTCAAGGCAGCTTTTACGAATGCACAGTTTGCACCGTTCATCACCGATGTAGTGATAGATTCTCATGGAGTCACGAAAAAATTCTGGATTCATGTGTGTGAGGAGCTTCCGCGTTTTTCTGATGCGCTGCCGCGCTATCGTACCGGGCTCTACAATCCCTATGGGGTCATGTTTATCAAAAGCAAAGTCATTGACCTAATGAATCCGGCAATGAAGCAATATAATTATCCAATTGTGGATGATTTTGTCTTCGATATCGTGAAGGCAGATGAGACCTCGGAGATTTGTGTCATGCCGCAGGGGCACGCAGAGATTCTTCCGCTTGCGGCGAAAGAGGATAAACAAAAAATCTCGATCCATGCGGAAAACATGGATCGAACGATGCAGCTCAGTTGCGGTGAGTTTAATTTTTATCGCGTGGAGGAGCCGACGACGTTTCGTTCGGCTTCCCCCTTTCTCGTCGGGGAGCCGATTGCTCTGCAACACAGCCCACAGCGCAGGAAATTTGTGCTGAATATTCTCGCTGATGGTCTTGCATGGCATGCTCTGCGGGATGAGGCAGAAGAACTGATGCCAAATCTTCTGCGTTTCTTTTCTGCGGGGATCATTTTTGAAAATAATTTCAGTGCTTCGGAGTATACGTATCCGTCGCTTGCGAGTATCGAGACAGGGCTGTATCAGCATCATACGCAGATTGCACGACCGGGAGTGCCCTTTGCGCTCGACCCGTCCATTGTGACGCTGTCCGAGCAGATGAAGCATCTCGGCTACTATTGTACCAATATTCAGGGGGATGGAGAGGGAATCTACAACGGTGCAACACGCGGGCATGACCGTCTGATTGTCAATCATTGGATGGAGCGTACAGCGGACGGTGTGGAGCGTATCATACGTCATCTTCAGACCTTTGATGAGTGCGATAACTTTCTTTTTATGCACAGCGCAGATACTCATCCTTATAATGCGGACATCAGTATGTCAGCTCATGCGTCGGTACATATGCCGCTCGCTGATGTTCTGCAGCCGCAGGATCGAGGCGCTTCTGTATTTTTGAAGAAAAACCCGCTGAGCCAATATGTCAATCGCAGTGAGGTGTGCGCAGCAGACCGCCAGCTCGGCTATCTTTTTGATTACATTACCACGCACTATGACGACGATGAGTACATCGTGCTGGTCTATTCGGATCATGGATGTTCTGTTCATGCACGCAGTCCGTACCTCCTCAGTGAGGAGCAGACGGGCGCGGCACTGATGGTGCGGGGCGCGGGGGTGCCGGCACGCGGGTGCGTGGACGAGCTGACGAGTACGGTGGACATCTACAAGATCCTCGGTAAACTCGCGGGCTATCCGATTGATGCACCGTATCTTGACGGGAATCTTCCGGAGGTGCTCGGCGGACAGCGGCGTGCCTATACGGTCAGCAACTCCATCTATCCCGGACAGACGTATAAGATCTGCGTGCGCACGGAGCAGCATGCATTTCATCTCGAGACGACGGAATTTACGCGTGAGGATGGGACGGTATCGTTGGATTCATATACCTACCATATTCACGAGCGAAATGACGACTATCGTGAGATATTTGACGATGCACTGGCGCGGCAGTTCCTTGACATTGTGTGGGACTATACCAAGAGCTTTCGTCGGTAAATCATCGGAAAACGCCGTGCTCGGGTCTGCATCTTGCAAAAAACGCGGTTTTGTGCTACTCTAACGAGTGCAATTCATAGATGAGCGGACGCCTTCGTCCCTGCGGGACGAGGGCGTTTCTTTCGGGAGGAATAGATTGATGAGTCAGGAATCCGGTGCCAACATTCCAAAGACGTACGACCCGCAGAGCTTTGAGCGGAAATGGTATGACTACTGGGAGCAGCATAAGCTCTTTCACGACGAGGCAGACGAGAGCCGTACGCCGTACAGCGTGGTGATCCCGCCGCCGAACGTGACGGGGCAGCTCCACATGGGACACGCCCTTGACAATACGCTGCAGGACATCCTCGTGCGCTACCAGCGGATGCGCGGCAAGAATGTGGTCTGGATCCCGGGCTGCGACCATGCGGGCATCGCAACGCAGGCAAAGGTGGAGGCAGCACTGCGCGAGGAGGGCACGACGCGCTTTGACCTCGGCAGAGAGAAGTTCCTCACGCGTGTCTGGGACTGGAAGCAGCAGTACGGCGACCGCATCATGTATCAGCTGCGGATGCTCGGCGCATCCTGTGACTGGGACCGCGAGCGGTTCACGATGGACGAGGGATGTTCCCGCGCCGTGCGCGAGGTCTTTGTCAGTCTCTATGAGCAGGGCCTGATCTATCAGGGGACGCGCATCACGAACTGGTGCCCCTCCTGCATGACGGCGATCTCGGACATCGAGGTCGAGCATGAGACGGAGGCGGGACACCTCTGGCATCTGCGCTATCCGATTGAGGGCACGGACGACTATGTGGAGATCGCGACGACGCGCCCCGAGACGATGTTCGGTGATACGGGCGTGGCGGTACACCCCGATGATGAACGGTACAAGGCACTCGTCGGCAAGACGCTGATCCTGCCCGTGGTGGGACGCCGCATCCCGCTCTTTGCCGATGCCTACGTCGATCCTGCCTTCGGAACGGGCGCAGTCAAGGTGACGCCCGCGCACGATCCGAACGACTTTGAAATGGGACAGCGGCACGATCTTGAGCAGATCATCGTCATCAATGCCGACGGCACGATGAACGAGAACGCGGGACGCTATGCGGGGATGGACCGCTATGCGTGCCGTAAGGCACTCGTGAAGGAGCTCGAGGAAACGGGCGCCCTCGTGCGCACGGAACAGCATGAGCACGCCGTCGGACATTGCTCGCGCTGCAAGACGACGATCGAGCCGCTCGTATCGAAGCAGTGGTTCGTCCGCATGGAGGGCCTCGCGAGGCCCGCGATTGAGGCGGTGCGCGACGGCAGGATCCGCTTTGTCCCCGAGCGCTTTACGAAAATCTACGAAAACTGGCTTGAAAATATTCGTGACTGGTGCATCTCGCGCCAGCTCTGGTGGGGACACCGCATCCCCGCGTGGCACTGTGCGCACTGCGGCGAGACCTCCGTGTCGCGCGACGACCTCACGGCGTGCCCGCACTGCGGCAGCACGGACATCCACCAAGATGAGGACGTGCTCGATACGTGGTTCAGCTCCGGCCAACCGAGCGTCTCAAACGGCCAGAGGCCGGAGCAGACGGTCGATCTGCGCCATTTCTACCCGACGTCGGTGCTCGTGACGGGCTATGACATCATCTTCTTCTGGGTGGCGCGCATGGTCATGATGGGGCTGCGCTTCGGCGGCGATGTGCCGTTCCGCGATGTCTTTATCCACGGACTCGTGCGCGACAGCGAGGGGCGCAAGATGTCGAAATCCCTCGGCAACGGCATCGACCCCGTGGAGGTCATTGAAAAGTACGGTGCGGATACGCTCCGCTTCATGCTCATCACGGGCAATACGCCCGGCAACGACATGCGCTTCTACTGGGAGCGCGTCGAGGCGGCGCGCAATTTTGCAAACAAGATCTGGAATGCCTCGCGCTACATGCTGATGAATCTCGAGGGATCGGACGCATCGTTCGTACCGACGGCGGAGGACTATACGCTTGCCGACCGCTGGATCCTCTCGCGCGTGGAGGAGACGACGCGCGATGTGACGGCGAACCTCGAGCACTACGAGCTCGGTGAGGCGGGACGCACGATCTACGAGTTCCTGTGGAGCGAGTTCTGCGACTGGTACATCGAGCTGACGAAGGCACGCCTCTATGACAAGGAGAATGTCCGCGCGAAGAATACGGCGCTCTATGTCCTGCGTACCGTACTCGAGCGTACGATGCGCCTCCTGCATCCCTTCATGCCCTTCCTCACAGAGGAGATCTGGCAGAAGCTGCCGCACGAGGGCGAGAGCATCATGCGTGCGCCGTGGCCGGAGGTCACGGAATCCGCCATCGACACGGCGGCAGAGCAGGCGATGACTGCGATCATGGAGGTCATTAAGACGACGCGCAACCTGCGTGCGGAGCTCGGCACGCCGCCGAGCAAAAAGAGCACGCTCATTCTGCGCGTGCGTGACGCGGCGCTCGCTGATGTGTTTGCCGCGCACGAGGACTACTTCTTTGCCCTCGCATCCGCTTCGGAGGTCTCCTTCCTTGCGGCGGATGCCCCCGATCCGGAAAATGTCGTGACGGGGGCACTCGCGGGGGCGGCGGTCTACCTGCCGCTCGCGGGGCTGATTGATGTGGAGAAGGAGACGGCGCGCCTGACGAAGGAGCGTGCAAATCTCGAGAAGGAGATCGCGCGCCTGACGGGCAAACTCTCGAACGAGGGCTTTACATCGAAGGCTCCTGCCGCCGTCGTCGCCGCAGAGCGCGAGAAACTGGCGGGCTACGAGGAGAAGATCGCCCTCATACGGACGCGCCTCACGGATCTTGAGAAGCTCTGAGGTGATTCGATGAACTACGAGGAGTCACTGCACTATCTGGATGAATTGAATACCTTCGGCATCCGCCTCGGCCTCACGCGCATGGAGGAGCTGTGTGCGCGGCTCGGACATCCCGAGCGCAGCTATCGCGTCATTCATATCGCAGGGACAAACGGCAAGGGCTCCGTCACGCAGATGATGGACGCCGTATGTCGTGCGTCCGGCATCCGCTCCGGGCGGTACCTCTCGCCGCATCTCATCTCCTATACGGAGCGCATGAGCGTCGGGGGAGAGGAGATCAGCGAGGAGCAGTTTGCGGCGCTTCTCACGCGCGTGCGTGCGGCGGCGGATGCCATGACGGCGGAGGGACATGAACATCCCACGCAGTTTGAGGCACTGACGGCACTCGCCTTCCTCTATTTTGCCGAGGAAAAGGTAGAGGTCGCCGTGATTGAAACGGGCCTCGGCGGACTGCTCGACTCGACGAACGTCGTCCTGCCCGAGCTGACGATCATCACCAATGTGGCGATGGATCATGCCGACCGCTGCGGCGGCACGCTCGCAGGGATCGCGGAGCACAAGGCGGGCATCATCAAGGAGGGCGTGCCCGTCATCACGGCGGCGGCAGGCGAGCCGCTCACGATCATCGCGGCGCGTGCGGAGGAGCTGGGGGCCGACCTCTTTGTTTTCGGCGAGGACTTTTCCGCACAGATGCTGCGCGCGGAGAGCGGCGGGCAGTACGTCGCCTTCCACTCCGTCGTCTCCCGTGAGCCGGCGCCGTTTGAGATGGCACTCGCGGGACCCTATCAGGCGGAGAACGCCGCACTCGCCATCATGGCGGCAGAGCTCATGGCGCGCGAGGACGCACGCGTCACGGAGGACGCCGTACGCACGGCGCTGCGCACGGTGCATCATCCTGCACGCTTTGAGATCCTCTCCTGCGGGGGGCAGACCGTCGTTGTGGACGGTGCGCATAACCCCGCCGGGATGCAGGCACTGCGCGCGGGGCTCGATGCCTATTTCCCCGCGCAGCCGCGCGTCTTTCTGCTCGGCATCCTGAAGGACAAGGACATCGACCACATGCTTGCGATCCTTCTGCGCCCCGGCGATCAGGTCGTGACCGTGCGCCCCAACTCGGAGCGCGCGGCGGGCGCAGATCTCGTCGCCGCTGTGGCGGCGGGCATGGGGGCGGTCACACATGCGGCAGGCGATCCTGCGGCGGGGCTCGCAGAGGCTCGCGTGCGCGCACGTGCGGCGGATGCGTTGCTCGTTGCGGCGGGCTCGCTCTATCTCGTGGGCGGCATCCGCGCCATGCTCCTTGCGGGGAGGTGACCTCATGAGACAGGAAAAGGACTACTTCCGTGAGCGGCGGCGCACGCTGCGCCGCACGCGCTGGAGCGAACGTATGGCGCGCGCGATGCAGTATGCGCTCATCGCAGAGGCGTTTCTGATTCCGCTCGTGCCGCTCGCGGCGATGGCGGTGCTCCTCGTCGGCTGCGCGGCGCTTTGCGTGCGCCTACGCATCGATGCGGACTTTCACCTGCGGCGTCTGCCGTACGATGCACCCGCGCTCCTCTTTGTCGTGATCGCCTTCCTGTCGGTCGCCGTCGCGCCCGACATGGCGTTCAGCTTTTACAACTACTCCCATCTCGTGCCGATCTATGCGCTCACCTATTTGCTTACGGGGCAGGCCCTGCGGAGCGCAGAGGAGCTGCGCCCCGTCGTCATCGCTATGGCGGCGGCGGCGGTATTCGTCATCCTCTACGGCTTTTATCAGTTCATCTTCGGCATCGACATCTCCGCGATGAAATGGGTGGACGGTGCATCGTTCCCCGAGCTGTCGAAGCGTGTCTTCTCGACATGGGAAAATCCGAACATCCTCGCGGGCTACCTTGACATCGTCGTCTGCCTGGCACTCGGGCTGGCGGTCGGCCTCTCGGGCTGGCGGCGCGGCCTCTCGCTCACGATCCTCGTCCTCGCGCTCGCGTGCCTCGGCATGACCTACGCGCGCGGCGCATGCCTCGTGATCGCCGTCATCTTGGCGGGCTATGGCATCCTGCGCGACTGGCGCGTGCTCCTCGGCATCGTCGTCATCGGTGCGGGCATCCTCTTCTTTGACCCCGTGCTCTCGGATCGTCTGCTCTCCGTCTTTACGCGAATTGACACCTCCTCGGAGATGCGGCTCGCCTTCTGGGAGAGCACCGTGGCGATGGTGCTCGACCATCCCTTTCTCGGCATTGGCTGGGCCATGTACTTCATGGTCTATCCCGAGTACGACTTCTATCTGCAGGGGGCACCCGTCAAGATCGTTCACGCGCACAATATGTATCTGAACTATGCGGCGGAGATCGGCATCCCCGGAGCACTCGCCTTCTTCTGGTTCTTCTTCGGCTCGCTGCTGCTCGCCTTCCGCCTGCCGCGCAAAACCCCGCCGTGGGCGGATGTGCTCGCGGCACACGAACACGAGTGGCACGCCGTCGCCGATGTGCGTGAGGCACTCATGGCATGGCGCAGCAAAAAATTTGTGGAGGGCTTTGCCCTCGGCATCGGGCTCGCCATGCTCTCCGTTGCCCTGAACGGGATCACGGATCATCTTCTCTTTAATATACCGTCCTCTATGCTGCTCTGGATGCTCGCCGCGATGGCTGCGGCCGTGCACACGATGGCGGGGGAGATGAAGGAAGGATAACTATGCAGGAACATCCATCGATATCCAAGGCAACTGTCGATCGCCTGCCGCGCTACTACCGCTGTCTGCGGCAGCTTAGTGATGAGGGCGTCAGCATCGCCTCCTCCGAGGAACTCGGCCGCCGCCTCTCGATCAATCCCGAGCAGATCCGCAAGGATCTCACCGCCTTCGGGCAGTTCGGTAAAAAGGGCGTCGGTTACTACGTCGCAGAGCTCAAGGAGAGCATCGGCGGCATCCTTGGCCTCGACCAGCACCTCAGTCTCGCCATCGTCGGCATGGGGCATCTGGGCGCGGCGCTTGCAAACTATCAGGGCATCGAGCGTCTCGGTTTTCGCCTTGCGGCGATCTTTGACAGCAACCCCGTCGTCATTGGTACGCGCGTCGGAGAGCGGCGTGTGGAGGACATCGCCTATCTCGCGGAGATCGTCGCCGAGCGCAGCATCCAGATCGGCGTGATCGCCGTCCCCGCTGCACACGCCCAGCATGTGGCGGATCAGCTCGTCGCGGCGGGCATCAGCGGGATCTGGAACTTTGCCCCCGTGAAGCTGCACGTGCCGCCGTCCGTCCCCTTCGTCAGCGAGGATCTCTCGGTGGGACTGAGCGCGCTCTCCTACTACCTGACGCATCGCAGCACGGAAAATGACGTGTTGTCTGAAAAAAAATAAAGGAAGAATAAATACTTTTCCTCTTTTTTCACAAATTCACAGAAAATGCCGTCAATGTAATCTTGACGGCATTTTTTTTTCGTGATATTCTTAGGAAAGATATAATTGGCGTAGAGAGGTACGATAATCTACAGTTATTTCGGATACCCCATACAGCCCCTATTTACGGGGGGGTTTACGAGAAAACAGAGGGATTCAAGATTGCTGTCAAAATTATATGCCGACTGCGTCAGGAGAGTATTCATGGGTGACGGCGGTAAGGAAAACATGAAACAAAAATCACAGTCATGAGACATGTGCTGTGATGATTCGTGTGTTCCGCGTGCTGTCCGCTGTATCTGAGGGAGGTTATTCTATGATCGATATTTCCGATCGCGTGCCGAAGTCCCTGACGGATCGTATTGTAAGTGCGGAGACGGCGGCAGAGTACTTTGCCGACGGCATGACCATCGGTGCGAGCGGCTTTACCCCGTCCGGCTATCCGAAGGCGGTTCCGCTTGCTATCGCCGAGCGCATGAAGAAGAATCCGTTCAAGGTCAACATCTGGACGGGTGCCTCGACGGGGCCCGAGCTGGACGGTGCGCTTGCCGAGGCGGAGGGCATCAAACAGCGTCTCCCGTATCAGACGAGCACGCCGCTGCGCAACGCCATCAACTCCGGCAAGGTCAACTACATCGACATGCACCTCTCTGAGGTGGCACAGCAGTCGCGCGAGGGCTTCCTCGGCAAGATCGACGTCGCTCTCGTGGAGGCAGTCGCCATCACGGAGGAGGGCATCATCCCCTCGACCTCGGTTGGCAACACGCCGTCGTTCGTCCAGAGCGCAGATGTGGTCATCGTTGAGGTGAACACGAGCCAGCCGATGGAGCTCGTCGGGATGCACGACATCTACATCCCGCTCGATCCGCCGAACCGTCTCCCGATCCCCATCACGAAGGCAGGCGATCGCATCGGCACGACATTCATCCCGTGCCCGCTCGAAAAGATCAAATACATCGTTCCCTGCGACATCACGGACAAGACCCGCGCCCTCGCGCCGGTCGATGACATTGCGCGCAAAATGGGTGCGTTTACGGTCGACTTCCTCAAGAAGGAAATCGCCGAGGGCCGCATGCCGAAGGGGCTGCTTCCGCTGCAGTCGGGTGTCGGCAACGTGGCGAACGCCGTTATCGCGGGCTTTGTGAACTCCGACTTCACCGACCTTGAGGTCTACACCGAGGTCATCCAGGACGGCATGTTCGACCTTGCCGATGCGGGCAAGCTGAAGTTTGCCTCCGGCACAGCATTCTCGCCGTCGCCTGAGGGGCTCCAGCGCTTCTACAAGGACATCGACAAGTACAAGAAGATCATGATGCTCCGTCCGCAGGAGATCTCGAACAACCCCGAGGTCGTCCGCCGTCTCGGCGTCATTGCGATGAACACGGCGATCGAAGTAGACATCTACGGCAACGTCAACTCGACCCACGTCACGGGCTCGAAGATGATGAACGGCGTCGGCGGCAGCGGCGACTTCGCACGCAACGCCTACATCACGATCTTCTACACGCAGTCCGAGGCAAAGGGCGGCAAGATCTCGTCCATCGTTCCGTTCTGCTCGCACATTGACCACAGTGCACACGATGTAGACGTCGTCATCACGGAGCAGGGCGTTGCCGACCTGCGCGGCAAATGCCCGCGTGAGCGTGCCCTCGAGATCATCAACAACTGCGCGCATCCCGACTATCGCCCGATCCTGCTCGACTACTACGAGCGTGCTCTTGCGGCGACGAAGGGCGCACAGACACCGCATCTGTTGGACGAGGCGCTGTCCTTCCATCAGCGCTTCCTGGCCACAGGATCGATGCAGAAGTAATCCGACGTATCCATCGGTACTTTCGGGGAGTGCAGCGGATGCTGCGCTGCTCGTCCATAGTATATAACCCAATGAGAACTGTAAAAGGTAAAGGAGAAGACTTTCATGAGCAATGAAAAGATCCAGGCGGAGCTTGACAAGTACAATGCTGCCGTAGAAAAAGCCACGGCAAAGTTCCCGGCACGTCCGCACATCCCCGAGCAGGGACTCTACACCCCGCTCGACATCCAGGAGACGGACTATGCAGAGGACATCAGTTTCCCCGGCGTCTATCCTTACACGCGCGGCGTGCAGCCGACGATGTACCGCGGACGCTTCTGGACGATGCGCATGTACGCAGGATTCTCCACGGCGGAGGAGTCCAACAAGCGCTATCGTTACCTCATCGAGAGCGGTGCAACGGGACTCTCCTGCGCATTTGACCTCCCGACGCAGATCGGCTACGACTCCACGGATCCGATCTCCGAGGGCGAGGTCGGCAAGGTCGGCGTTGCGATTGACTCCCTTGCTGATATGGAGATCCTCTTTGACCAGATCGATCTCGGCAAGGTCTCCACGTCCATGACGATCAACGCACCTGCATCCGTCCTTCTTGCGATGTATATCGCAGTGGCGGAGAAGCAGGGCGTCTCGGCGGACAAGCTCAAGGGCACCATCCAGAATGACATTCTGAAGGAGTATGCAGCACGCGGTACGTACATCTTCCCGCCGCGTCCGTCCATGCGCCTCATCACGAACATCTTTGAATATTGCTCCAAGAACGTCCCGAACTGGAACACCATCTCCATCTCGGGCTACCACATCCGCGAGGCCGGCTCCACGGCATCGCAGGAGATTGCATTCACCATTGCAGACGGCATCGCCTACGTCGAGGCTGCGATCAAGGCAGGCCTCAGCGTCGATGCGTTCGCAGGCCGTCTCTCCTTCTTCTGGAACGCACACAACAACGTTCTCGAAGAGGTCGCGAAGTTCCGTGCCTCCCGCCGCATCTGGGCAAAGGTCATGAAGGAGCGCTTCCATGCAGAGAAGCCGAAATCCATGATGCTCCGCGTCCATACGCAGACGGCAGGCTCGATGCTCACCGCACAGCAGCCGAACAACAACATCGTCCGCGTCGCACTCCAGACCGCAGCAGCAGTCATGGGCGGCACGCAGTCGCTCCATACGAACTCCCGCGACGAGGCGCTTGCGCTTCCGACGGAGGAGTCGGTCATGGTCGCCCTCCGTACGCAGCAGATCGTCGCGTACGAGAGCGGACTTGCCGATGTGGTTGATCCGCTCGCAGGCTCCTACTACGTCGAGGCGATGACGAACCGCATCGAGAAAGAGGCGTGGGAGTACATCAAGAAGATCGACGATCTCGGCGGTGCGGTTGCAGCGATTGAGAAGGGCTACATCCAGAAAGAGATCCAGGACAGCGCGTACAAGTGGCAGATGGACGTCGAGTCCGGTGCACGCGTCATCGTCGGCGTCAACAAGTTCCAGGTGGAGGAGGAAGCTCCGAAGAACCTCCTCAAGGTGGACGCTTCCGTCGGCGAGAAGCAGAAGGCAAAGGTCGAGGCCATGAAGGCAAAGCGCGACAACGCCGCCGTTCAGGCAGCCCTTGCCGAGCTCAAGAAGGCCTGCGCCGACGAGCATGAGAACCTCATGCCGCATATCCTCGCAGCAGTCAAGACCTACGCAACACTCGGCGAAATCTGCGGTGTCATGCGTGAGGTGTTCGGCGAGTACGAGGCACACGTCAATCTCTAAGCGGTACGCGCGAACGGCTGTTGGATGAATGCACAGGGGACGCCGCACGAGGAGTGCGGCGGCTCCGTTCAGGAGGAATAGAAAAATGGCAGAAAAAATCAGAGTGCTCGTTGCAAAACCGGGTCTGGATGGTCATGATCGCGGCGCGAAGGTCGTCGCACGCGCCCTGCGCGACGCTGGCTTCGAGGTCGTCTACACGGGACTTCGCCAGACGCCGGAGGAGATCGCCGAGGCTGCTCTGCAGGAAGACGTCAACGTCGTTGCGCTGAGCATCCTCTCGGGTGCGCACCCGCATCTTTTCCCGAAGGTCGTCGAGCTCATTCGCGGCAAGGGAATGAACGACGTCCTCGTCATCGGCGGCGGCGTCATCCCCGAGGGCGACATCCCTGCGCTGAAGGCAGCGGGCATTGCCGAGGTATTCACCCCGGGCACACCGACCGGCGACGTTGTGAATTTCATCAAGGAACATGTGAAGGCGTAAGCGTCTGATTTGCTTGGAGACACTGCTTCTGCGGTGCTTTCCTGAAAGGATGGATGACAGGCAATCCGATTGTCCCGTCATCCATTCCCTATGTTCTTATGAAATCACAGCGCGAAGGAGGTGGGCGTATGGATATTGCAGCCGAGGTGCTGAAAGGCAATCGCCTCGCTCTCTCGCGCGCCATCACGGCGATCGAGAACGAGCGGGCGGATGCCACCGACATCATGAAGGCGCTCTATCCGCATACCGGTCATGCCTACGTCCTTGGCATCACGGGTCCGCCCGGTGCCGGCAAGAGCACCATGACGGACAAGCTTGCCAAGGAGTACAGAAAGCGCGGAAAGACCGTCGGCATCATTGCCGTCGACCCCACAAGCCCCTTTTCCGGCGGAGCCATCCTGGGCGACCGCATCCGTATGAATGATCTGACGCTCGACGAGGGCGTTTTCATCCGCAGCATGGGGACACGCGGCAGCCTTGGCGGCCTCTCCCACAAGACAGCGGATGCGGTCAAGGCGATGGATGCGTTCGGCAAAGATGTCATCTTTGTCGAAACCGTCGGTGTCGGGCAGTCCGAGGTGGATATTGTGCGGGCGGCGGACACGACGATGGTCGTGCTGATTCCGGGCATGGGCGATGACATTCAGGCGATCAAGGCGGGCATCTTGGAGATCGGCGACGTGTTCGCGATCAATAAGTCCGATCTCGACGGAGCAGACAAGCTCGTCCGCGAGATCAACATGATGCTCGATCTGGACGATCACATGTCTGACTGGCGTCCGCCCATCCGCAAGGTCGTTGCGAACCGCGGCGAAGGCATCGCAGAGCTCGTCGATACACTCGAGGAGCACCGCAGCCACATCGAGGGGAACGGCGTACTTGCCGAACGGCGCACGCGCCGCACGCGCGATGAGATGCTCGACATCCTCCATGCGGGCGTACGGCGGAGCATCGAGAGCCGCATCGTCGATACGGGACGACTGGACGACTATGTGGCACGAATCAAGGCGCATGAGACCGACCCATACACCGTGGTGGGCGGGGTCATGAGCGAAATGTTAACGAAGTGAGCGAGTGCAGCAAGACGCACTCCTCCGAGGAGGAAGTTTGACATGTTCAAAATTCTTGGCGTAGATCACATCGGCGTTGCCGTACAGGATCTCGAAGAAGGAAAGAAACTCTGGTCGGACATCATTGGCATTCCCTGCACGAATCAGGAAACCGTTGCAGAGCAGAAGGTTACGACGACCTTCCATCCGACGCCGAACGGCAGCGAGATTGAGCTGCTGATCGGCACGGCGCCTGACAGCCCGATCACGAAATACATCGAGAAGAAGGGCGAGGGCATCCAGCACGTTGCCCTGCGCGTCGACAACATCGAGAACGCGATTGCCGACCTCATGGCAAAGGGCGTCCGCATGATCGACGAGAAGCCGCGCATCGGTGCGGGCGGCGCAAAGATCGCCTTCCTTCATCCGAAGGCGACGAAGGGCGTTCTCCTCGAAATCTGTGAGCATCCGGATCGCTGAGCAGCGCACTGCCGCAGTTGATCTCCTCGGGATGTCGGTTCTTTGCGCATCTTTGTGAGACAAGTGCGGTGCATTCCCCAAAGCGAACCTTAGTGAAGCAAGCGAGTAAAGCGTGCGTTTCGCCCCCTGCGGACTTCTGTCGTTCAAGCGTAGCGCGTTTAAGAAGCCCGCAGGTATTTAGGCGAATAAGCGCGCGATCACTTGCGCAACGAAGCGTTCGCGTGGGGGATGCGCTATCAACATTCACATTTATGGAATGAATCGAAAATCCGAGGATTTGACAGATATACAGGAGGGATAGAATGTCCACAGTCCAGGAAAAAATTGAGCTGATGCTGGCGAAAAAAGAGCATCTCATGCAGGGCGGTGGTGAAAAGAGCATCGCAAAACAGCACAGCAAGGGCAAACTCACCGCGCGTGAGCGCCTGAACCTGCTGTTTGATGAGGACACCTTCGTCGAGCTTGACATGTTCGTGCGCCATCGCTGCACCAATTTTGGACAGGAGAAAAAAGAACTGCCCGGCGAGGGCGTTGTGACGGGCTACGGCACGATTGACGGCCGTCTCGTCTACGCATTCGCACAGGACTTCACGGTCGAGGGCGGCTCGCTCGGCGAAAAGCACGCACATAAGATCTGGAAGGTCATGGACCTCGCCATGAAGATGGGCGCACCCTGCATCGGCATCAACGATTCGGGCGGCGCACGCATCCAGGAGGCGGTCGATGCACTCTCGGGCTACGGCGGCATCTTCTACCGCAACACGAAGGCATCGGGCGTCATTCCGCAGATCTCCGTCATCATGGGACCCTGCGCGGGCGGTGCGGTCTACAGCCCGGCGCTCACGGACTTCATCTACATGGTGAAGAACACGAGCCAGATGTTCATCACGGGCCCTGCCGTCATCAAGTCCGTCACGGCGGAGGAAGTCACGGCAGAGGAGCTCGGCGGTGCGATGACGCACAACTCCCGCTCCGGCGTCGCACACTTTGCGGCGGAGAACGATGAGGACTGCATCGAGCAGATCCGCTACCTGCTCTCCTTCCTCCCGAGCAACAACATGGAGGAGACGCCGCGCGTGGAGACGGGCGACGATCCGAACCGTCAGGACGAGAGCCTCAACACGGTCGTGCCGGACAACCCGAACGCACCGTACGACATGAAGGATGTCATCCGCAGCCTCGTCGACAACGGCGAGTTCTACGAGGTACATCAGCACTTCGCAACGAACATCATCTGCTGCTTCGCACGCTTTGACGGACGCGCCGTCGGCATCATTGCGAACGAGCCGAACGTCATGGCAGGCTGCCTCGATGTCGACGCATCGAACAAGTCCTCGCGCTTCATCCGTTTCTGCGATGCGTTCAACATCCCGCTCGTCAACCTCGTCGATGTTCCGGGCTTCCTGCCGGGTGTCGATCAGGAGTACAGCGGCATCATCCGCCACGGCGCGAAGATGCTCTACGCATACAGCGAAGCAACCGTGCCCAAGATCACGGTCATCACGCGCAAGGCGTACGGCGGTTCCTACATCGCCATGTGCAACCGTGAGCTGGGTGCCGATCAGGTCATGGCATGGCCGACCTCTGAGATCGCCGTCATGGGACCTGCAGGCGCGGCAAACATCATCTTCCGCAAGGATCCCGACAAGGACGCGCGCACGGCAGAGTACATCGAGGAGTTTGCGACCCCGTACAAGGCGGCAGAGCGTGGCTACATCGACATGGTCATCACACCGAGTGAGACGCGCCCCTACATCATCACGGCACTCAACGCGCTTTCGAGCAAGCGTGAGGACAACCCCGCGAAGAAGCACGGGAACATTCCGCTTTGATTCAGCAGGAGGGATAGAATGGCTGCAAACAACGTGGCGCCCGAGGTCATCGCCGCCATCACCGCCGCCGTCCAGGCGACGACGGGCAACAAAGTCGTTGCTGTAAGCGTCAAACCCGCCGAGGTCTGGACGCTTGCCAACCGCAGCAGACGCTGAGCGTCCTGCGAGATACAATCTGTCATCAATTTTAATGTTGGAGGAATCACACATGAAAAAGTTCAACATCACGGTCAACGGCACTGCTTACGAAGTCGAGGTTGAGGAAGTACGCGCAGCAGCTGCTGCTGCCCCTGCTGCACCGAAGGCCGCCGCTCCGGCAGCTGCGCCGAAGGCTGCTGCTCCGGCTGCTCCCGCTGCTGCACCGAAGGCTGCTGCCGCCGGTGAGCGCTCGGTGGATGCACCGATGCCGGGCAAGATTGTTGAGGTCAAAGTCTCGGTCGGTCAGCCGGTCAAGGCAGGCGACACGCTCCTCATCCTTGAGGCGATGAAGATGCAGAACGAGATCGCTGCGGATGCAGACGGCACGGTCAAGGCGATCAACGTCACGGCAGGCCAGTCCGTCAAGGTACGCGACTCGCTCGTGATCCTCGGCTAAGCTCTTTTATCAAAAACATTGGGAGTCCCGCAAGGGACTCCTTTTTTGATGCTTATGTTGACCGGAGGGAATGGATTATCTATAATGAGAGCAGAAGATACAAAATGAAAGGAGGGGCACATGGAAAAGGAATGGGAACGTGAGGCACTGGAGGCATGGAACAATCTCTCCATTCGGGACAATTTTATCTTTCAGCGCGTCATGCAGAACGAGAAGCTCTGTAAATGGCTGTTGGAGCGCATTTTGAATGTAAGGATTCGCGATATCCACTATCCTGACACGGAGAAAAGTATCGATCTGCGCCTTGACAGCAAGGCCGTGCGTCTCGACGTCTACATTGAAGATGACGCGGGAACAGTCTATAATATTGAGATGCAGACGACAAAGGGGCGGGATGGAGAACTGCCGCGACGGACACGTTACTATCAGGGCATGATCGATATGGATCTCCTCGATAAAGGAGTCTATTACGATGATTTGCGTCAGACATATATCATCTTTATCTGCACCTTTGATCTCTTTGGCCGGGACGAGCGAATCTATACGTTTCGTCATCGGTGTATAGAGCTGCCTGAGCTCGAACTTGGAGACGGCGCAACGAAGATCTTTTTGAACGCAAAAGGGCTGAGAGGAAGAGTGGACAGAGATCTGGAGGACTTTCTGAAATTCGTTGATGGACAGAAGGCACAGAGCGAACTCGCACAGGAAATGGAGCAGGAAGTTGAACGTGTCAAACGACAGGACGAAATGAGGCGGGAATACATGACACTCTATATGGAATACCAGAAACAACACCGTGCTGGCATCGAAGAGGGAATGCGGCGTGGGCGAGCCGAGGGGCGAGCCGAGGGGCGTCAGGCTGGCACGCTTCATACCGCATTGCGCTTTATGCGGGCAGGCACACCACTCCATACAGCAGCTCAGATCGCAGAGGTGCCGGAGGATGAACTGCGCGCGTTTGCCCAGGAAAACGGCATGGTTTTCTCCTGATAGTCGGGAATCGGACGAGTCACGTTGCCCTGCGTACCGTGTCGTACGGAAGAAAGAATGAAAATAAAATAATAGTACATTCTTAAGTTGTCCCTTCCTTTCGTCGATAAAAATATTAGGACGGCGGATTCCGTCTATTTACGCAATCATAGAATGGCATGGACGAACCATAGATAACAGTCAGGGAGGCAGTCTTTATGGCGATGGTGGTCAAAAACAATATGTCGGCGGTGAATACGCTCAACACGTTGAACAAGAATCAGAGCGCGCTGTCACAGAGCCTGCAAAAGGTCTCTTCGGGCATGAAGATCAACAGTGCCGGCGACGATGCCTCGGGGATGGCGATCTCCGAGCGGATGCGCGTGCAGGTGCGCTCCCTCGATCAGGATGATAAGAATACAAAGAACGGTGCCGCACTTCTGCGTACAGCAGAGGGCGCCGTGCAGTCCACCATCGAGGTTCTCAAGACACTGAAGGAAAAGGCGATCAACGCCGCCAACGATACGAACACGGATGGCGACCGCCGCCTCATCCAGATCGAGGTCGAGAAGATGATCGACCAGATCGACGAGAACGCGCTGACGACATACAATGGGAAGTATCTGATTGATGGGTCGCGAAATGCCTTCGTGGGAGGTGAACTCCCTGCGGCAAGAGGCACACAGACCAGCCTGACCAACATGAGCTTGTCAACGGACACAGGCGGATTGACCAATTTATTGGACTTGAAACGTCGTGACGGAAATGATGTTGGAATTCATTCCTCTGACACGATTACGGCTTCGTGGACACGAAATGGTGTAACATACTCGAAGTCTATATCACCAATTGGGACTAGCACGCCGTTGGTTGCTGCAATAGGTCTTATTACGGCGTCTGATGCAGGGTTTTATCGTGAAGATGACGTTGTTGGTGTTGATGAGCATGGGGAGTTCGTTAGAACTCCTGATAACCAACCAGCGATTACGATTCGGGCAAACAGTGCTGGTGTTAATGGACAGATTGCAGGGGTTACATTCCGTGTAACGAACAATGAAGGAAAAATGCGTAACGAAGTCAATGCTGTCCTCGATGCGTTTAAAGAAACGGTACGCGCACAAGATCCGTCGCCAGATAATGCACTCGTCCTCCAGACGGGAACGCGGGCAAATCAGGAGATCAAGGTCGGTTTTACCGATATGCGGTCAGCTGCACTTGGACTTCAGTCTCAAGATGGAAATGGATGGGATCGACAGCCCCATGGAGGAAGTGAGATTGTCGGGACAGGTCCGAAGATTCAGGTCACGACGCGCGAAGCGGCGAACGCGGCAATCAATGTGTTCGAAAATGCCTTGATTCGTGCGACAGATGAGGCTGTCAATATCGGTGCGGTGCAGAACCGCCTCAAGTATACGAGCAACAACCTCGTCGTTGCCTCGGAGAACGTGCAGGCGTCGGAGTCAACCATTCGCGATGCGGATATGGCGAAGGAAATGACGGCGTACACGAAGAACAACGTCCTCACGCAGGCAGCACAGGCGATGCTTGCGCAGGCAAACCAGAACTCGAGCACAGTGCTCAGCCTATTAAAGTAAAATATCATGGGCTTGTGCCCATTACCGCTGAGGCGGTTCACCTCCCCCGCAAAAGCGGGGGAGGCTTTTCTCTTTCGATCTTGCACGCAGGGATAGAATCAGCTAAAATAGTAATAGGAGGGATTTGATGGCACGAGATTTGGATGAAGCACGGCGCATGCGATATCAAGAAGTGATTCAGAGTTTTACACTTCTTGATGATGTCTTTATGACTGTAGTCTTTCAAGACAGTCTCCCGTGCGTCGATTTGGTTTTGCAGATTATTCTCGATCAGCCCAATCTTCGTGCAGAGCGTGTTATTACGCAGGATACGGTGAAGAATCTACGCGGGCATGATGTACGGCTCGATGTGCACGCATTTGCCGATGGGCGTGAGTTTAACATCGAAATCCAACGCGCAAAGAGCGGGGCAGATCCGCGCAGAGCACGCTATCACAGCAGTATCATGGATGCGAATGCGCTGCCGGCAGGGGTGGACTATGAGAAACTGCCTGAGTCGTATGTTATATTTATCACGGAGACCGATGTCCTTGGCTTCGGACAACCTATCTACGTGATTCGCCGTATGATAGAGGGATGCAGTAATGTGTTTGACGACGGCTCGCACATTATCTATGTAAATAGTGCGATGGCGGACACATCAACACCATTGGGACGGTTGATGCACGACTTTCGTTGCGCCCAGCCGGAGAAGATGTACTACGATGTTCTTGCACAGCGGACGAGAGCATTCAAGCAGAACGAGGAAGGAGTGAGTCACGTGAGTGCGTTATGGGAACAGCTGCTGAAGGAAGAATATGAGCAGGGCAGAGAAGCGGGGATCGAAAAAGGGATCGAAAAAGGGATCGAGAAAGGGGTCGAGCAGGAACGTCTTTCTTCGATACGCCGTATGATGTCGGAGCTTCAGCTTAGTATGGAGAAAGCAATGGATGTGCTCGCTATTCCACGCTCCGAGTGGGGGCGCTACAAAGCGATGCTCTGATGAGTATATAACAGACCAATCCCGTCGAATTGTCCTAGGACTATTCGACGGGATTTCTTGTCTTCTTCGCGTATCTATGCTATTATGAAATGAGCTATAAGTTTCGATAAATATAGATAAGAAATATTGTACCAGATGGGAGATCGGAGTCATGGGAAAGTATCGGACACGGGAATTGACACAGCGTGTGCGTTATGCACTGCTCGCAGGCGTCGCGGGCGCTTTTCTGATTCCGCAGGTTGCCGCCGCCGCGCCGACAGGGGAGCATGACTATACGGCGGGTGTCACTGTCGGACGTGCCGTGACAGCGTCGGGGACGGGGACGGATACTAATATTACGGCAACTGCCGCGAATAACGTGATCAAGTGGGCAGACTACTCTGTCAAGCAGGGCGAGACGGTCAACTACGATGGAAAGAACTATCTGAACATCGTGACGGGCGGGAATACGTCTGCCATCAACGGTACAATCAACAATGCCGGCGGCGACCTCTACCTCGTCAACCCGAACGGCGTAATCTTCGGCAAGACAGCATCCGTGAACG
Organism: Selenomonas sp.; assembly: GCA_015265235.1. Classification (GTDB taxonomy): domain Bacteria; phylum Bacillota; class Negativicutes; order Selenomonadales; family Selenomonadaceae; genus Centipeda. Next base: position 27,519 of record JABZYJ010000010.1, read on the forward strand.
TAGGG
>JABZYJ010000110.1 GCA_015265235.1 Selenomonas sp.
GTAGAGATCCGTGCAGTCTACATCTTCAAGGTTTTTGCAGATAAACCGACTGCGTAGTAGTTTATTTCATCATATAGAGCGGTACGGAAATGTTGGTTTTCGTGCCGCTCTTTTCTTGTGCCCGTTGCTTAAGGGCTCTCACTATCTTTAGTATGACGAAAACAAAAAAACTTTGACTTTTTGTCATTTTGCTATTGACTTTTTGTTTTTTACGCGGTATATTCTTTATAGATTTTGATTAGCACTCAGTTTTATAGAGTGCTAACAGAATTGAAAGGAGAGGGGTGAATGTCGAACGATCTGGATGAGCGCAAGAGCCAAATCCTATGGGCGGTCGTTGATGACTATATTGCATCGGCGGAGCCGGTCGGGTCACGGACGCTTGCGCAGAAGTACAATCTCGGCATTAGCCCTGCCACCATTCGCAACGAAATGGCGGATCTGGAAATGCTCGGTTATCTGGAGCATCCGCACACATCCGCCGGGCGTATTCCGTCGTCGAAGGGCTATCGCTTCTACGTCGACGGGCTGCAGCCCATTGCTCCGGTGACGGACGCCGAGAAGGCAAAGATTCACGATTGGTACAAAGGGCGCGTGCGGAGGCTCGATGAGGTGTTCCAAGAAACAGCGCGCCTCATCGCCGATGTGACACATAACGTGTCGCTCGTGCTTGCACCGCAGGCTGCACAGTCCACGTTCCGCATGCTGCAGTTCCTGCCGCTTGACCTCGGTCACGCGATTGCCGTCCTCATGACGGATGCAGGATTCGTCGAAAACCGTATCGTCGAGATTCCCGACGGTGCAACGTTCGCGGACTTCCAGCGCATGGCGGGCGCGGTGAATCAGACGCTCTCGGGCAAGGCACTCCGTGCTGTGACAAAGCAGGATATGCGCCGCATCCGCGATGCGATCGGCGATGAGTCGATCTTCGTCGCGGCGGTGGAGGTGATGCACCGCGCGCTCGAAGGGCGTGAGGATGGTCGTCTCTACCTTGGCGGGACCGCGCAGCTCCTCAGCAATCCCGAGTTTCAGGATCTCGATCGCGTACGCGCGATGCTGCTCGTCCTTGAGCGCGAGGATCTTGTGAAGGATATCCTGCATACCCATGCGGGAGAGGGCCTGACAGTCACGATCGGGCGCGAGAACGAGAGCAGTACGTTTTGGGACAGCAGCTTCATCACGGCGACCTATCACGTCGACGGGAAGCTGCTCGGAACGATTGCCGTGCTCGGACCGACGCGGATGGAGTATGCGAAAGCAATGCGCATCCTTGACTATGTCAATACGAATTTGACAGAAATGATCTATCAATTAAAGTGGTAGGAGAGGTGAACGGCTTGCAGGAAGAAGAGAAAGTACAGGACATGGCAGAGGGGCAGCCTGAGGCTGCTGCGGATGCTGTGACTGAGACGGATGCGGCGGACGCACCCGCAGGGGAGGAGGACAGCGCCCCGACCGAGGCGGATAAAATTGCCGCACTCGAGGCGGAGCTGAAGGAAAAGAGTGATCGTGTCCTGCGCCTGCAGGCGGATTTTGAAAACTTCCGCCGCCGCACGGCGAAGGAAAAAGAAGAACTCGCCGCCGTCATTACGCAGAATATGCTCAGCGATCTGCTGCCGCTCCTCGATAATTTTGAGCGTGCACTCGCCGTGGAGCAGACGGATGTTGAGGCGTTCCAGAAGGGCGTCGAGATGATTCACACGCAGCTGCGCGAGGTCATGCAGAAGCACGGCCTTGAGACCATCAAGGCAGAGGGGCAGCCCTTTGATCCGAATTTCCATCAGGCAGTGATGCGCGTGGAGGATGCGGATGCGGAGGACGGCACGATCACGCAGGTGCTCCAGAAGGGCTACCAGGCAAAAGGACGTGTGATCCGTCCCGCGATGGTGCAGGTTGCCGGTAATTAACGAAATAATATCTTTATGATTTTTGGGGGAATATAACATGGCTAAAGTAATTGGTATTGATCTTGGCACGACGAACTCGGTTGTCTCCGTGATGGAGGGCGGCGAGCCGGTCGTTATTACGAATCCTGAGGGCAGCCGCATCACGCCGTCTGTCGTCGGGTTTACGAAGGACGGTCAGCGTCTCGTCGGCCGCCTTGCGAAGAATCAGGCGGTGTCGAATCCTGACCGCACGATCTCGTCGATCAAGCGTCACATGGGTGATCCGAACTATCATGTCACGATTGACGGAAAGAGCTACACGCCGCCCGAGATCTCGGCAATGATTCTGCAGAAGCTCAAGAGCGATGCAGAGGCATATCTCGGCGAGACCGTCTCGCAGGCGGTCATCACGGTGCCGGCATACTTCAACGACAGCCAGCGTCAGGCGACGAAGGATGCGGGCAAGATCGCAGGCCTTGAGGTGCTGCGTATCATCAACGAGCCGACGGCGGCGGCACTTGCCTATGGTCTGGATAAGGATCAGGATGAGACGGTGCTCGTCTTCGACCTCGGCGGTGGTACGTTCGATGTTTCCATCCTTGAGCTGAGCGAAGGCGTGTTCGAGGTCAAGGCGACGAACGGCGACACGGTGCTCGGCGGCGACGATTTCGACAAGAAGATCATGGACTGGATGGTCGAGGAGTTCAAGAAGGAGAACGGCATCGACCTCTCGCAGGACAAGATGAGTGCACAGCGTCTCATCGAGGCAGCTGAGAAGGCGAAGATCGAGCTTTCGAGCATGAGCCAGACGAACATCAACCTGCCGTTCATCACGGCAGATGCAACGGGTCCGAAGCATCTCGATCTGACGCTTTCGCGTGCGAAGTTCGATGAGCTGACGGCTGACCTCGTGGAGCGCACGATGGTGCCGACGCGCAAGGCAATGGAGGATGCGGGGCTCTCGGGCAGCGACATCGACAAGATCATTCTCGTCGGCGGCTCGTCCCGTATCCCTGCGGTACAGGAAGCCATTCGCAAGATCCTTGGCAAGGAGCCCTCGAAGGGCGTCAATCCGGATGAGTGCGTCTCCATCGGCGCAGCGATCCAGGGCGGTGTCCTCGTCGGTGAGGTCAAGGATGTCCTGCTCCTCGACGTTACCCCGCTTTCGCTCGGCATCGAGACCCTCGGCGGCGTCTGCACGAAGATCATCGAGCGCAACACGACGATCCCGACCTCGAAGAGCCAGGTGTTCTCGACGGCGGCGGACAATCAGCCGGGCGTTGAGATCCATGTCCTGCAGGGCGAGCGCGAAATGGCAGCGGGCAACAAGACCCTCGGCCGTTTCCAGCTCACGGACATCCCGCCCGCACCGCGCGGCGTACCCCAGATCGAGGTCAAGTTCGACATCGATGCAAACGGCATCGTCAATGTGTCGGCAAAGGATCTCGGCACGGGCAAGGAGCAGAAGATCACGATTCAGTCCGACAGCGGCATGAGCAAAGAGGACATCGACCGCATGGTCAAGGAAGCCGAGGCACACGCTGCCGAGGATAAGGCGCAGAAGGAAGCCGTCGATGCGCGCAACACGGGCGACTCTCTCGTCTATCAGGCGGAGAAGGCGATCAAGGATCTCGGCGAGAATGCGGACAAGGCGCTCGTCTCCAAGGTACAGGCAGGCATTGATAAGCTGAAAGAGGCTCTCAAGGGCTCTGACATCGAGGCGATCAAGTCCGCGACGGAGGAAGTCCGCCAACCGCTCTATGAGCTTTCTGCTGCCGCTTATCAGCAGGCACAACAGGCGGCGGGTGCCGCCGGTGCGGCACCGGGCGCGGAGGCAAATGCCGGCGCAGGTGCGCAGGGAGCGCCGCAGGACGACAATGTCGTCGATGCGGAGTTCACCGAAGTCAAGGACGATAAGAAGTAAGGTGGTATCGTGAGCGAGAAACGCGATTACTACGAAGTCCTTGGGCTCAAAAAGGGAGCCTCGGACGACGAGATCAAAAAAGCATACAAGAAACTCGCGCGCAAGTATCACCCCGACCTCAACCGTGACGACCCGAAGACCGCTGAGGAGAAATTCAAGGAGGTCAACGAGGCGTACGATGTGCTGAAGGATCCGAAGAAGAAGGCGACGTATGACCAGTTCGGTCACGATGCCTTTGACCCGCGCCGCGGCGGTGCGGGGGCCGGAGGGGGGAACCCCTTCGGCGGCGGATTCGAAGGCTTCGATATGAACGATATCTTCGATATGTTCGGCATGGGCGGCGGCGGTCGCCGTGCACGCAGACAGGGCCCCGAGCGCGGGGCTGATCTGCGTTACGATCTGGAGATTTCGTTTGAGGAAGCGGCATTCGGCAAGGAGGTCGAACTCTCCATTCCGCGTGAGGAGAACTGCCCGACCTGCGGCGGCTCCGGTGCAGCAAAGGGCTCGGAGGCGGAGACCTGCCCGACGTGTCATGGCACGGGACAGGAACAGGTCATGCAGCGGACGATGTTCGGCAATATGATGAGTGCACATACGTGCAGCCAGTGCCACGGCACGGGCAAGATCATCAAGACGCCGTGTCCCGACTGTCATGGCACGGGGCGCAAGCGCGTGACGAAGACGATCAAGGTCAACATTCCGCGCGGCGTGGACGATGGCCAGCGCGTCCGTGTGACGGGCGGCGGCGAGGCGGGCGTACGCGGCGGTGCAAACGGCGACCTCTACGTCTACATCTTCATCCGGCCGCACAAGCTGTTCCAGCGGCGCGGCAACGATGTCATCATCGAGATCCCGATCACGTTCGTGCAGGCATCGCTCGGCGATACCGTACAGGTGCCGACGCTCGACGGTGCGGTCGATCTTAAGATCCCGGCGGGGATCCAGACGGGGACGGTGCTGCGCGTCAAGGGCAAGGGTATCCCCAGCCTGCGCGGCACGGGACGCGGTGACGAGCATGTCCGCGTCAAGGTCACAACGCCGCAGAAGCTCTCAGCGAAGCAGAAGGAGCTCCTCAAGGAGTTCGCAGAGCTGAGCGGCGATGCGGTGAATCCGGAGCAGAAGAGCTTTACGGAGAAGTTCAAGGATCTGTTTACCTGATCTATTTCAGCGAGGCGGCTGCAGCGTTTGCTGCGGCCGCCTCACTGCGCATTGACATCGTTTCCTACTTTTGTTAGGATAAAAGGAATTGAAATTTGTATTGAGGGCGCATGGCATCGGGAGGGTTCATGGAAAATGTCTACGCGTTGGTCAAGCGCTTTTACTTGGCGCATGGACGCGCACAGATTTTTGTTCCGCGCACACTGACGGAGCGGTATCTGCGTGAGGCGGCGTGGCGGGGCGAGAGTGCTGAGGGGCTGTGTACGGACTGGTACTGCATCGAGGACTTTCTCACGGTCATCATGCGGCGCGATGAGTCACTCGCACGGCTTTTGATCCATATCGACTACCTTGCTCTCTTTTTCCGCTTTGCCGACGCGCATATCGATCGTCGTCCGCTGAAACGCCATGCGGAGGACTATTTTAAACGCATGAATGATTTCCTCACGTATCTGGATGAGACGGGGAAGTATGAGATCGATTTCGGTGAGCTGGATGCCGATCTGGAGATGTTCTACCTTACGGGGCGTTTTCGCCTGCCGGAGCGTGTGGAGTGGGAGGAGATCGAAGGGCTGACCCTTGAGGATATCGAGGAGGATGAGCGCATCGAGATGGAGGAGCTGAATTTGCAGCTCAACGAGCTCCTCCACGAGATCGGCGAGTATTTCCGTCGCCCCATGTACCAGCGGGAGATCGGGCGCGCGGCGATGATCTATACGGGCAATCTCTACGATGCGAGTGCCTATGAGCAGTCTTCTGACGAGGAAAAAGAGGCGTTCTGGCTGCGGTTCTGGGACTATTTCTTCTTTGATTATCATCTGATCAGTACGGATGAGACACCGATCGAGCACTTCTGTGCGAAGGAGGATAAGACGCTGCGGCAGGATGAACGCGAGATTCTGCGCGATCTCCTCGCGGCACGATTTGCCGTGCTGACGGTGGAGGAGACGTATGAGGATCACATTGTCTGCAGCGATCTTCTGCGTGAGGAGGAGGTTGTTCTGCCGCGGCCTGACATCCCGGGGGCGCTCGAGAAGAACATTCTGTTCGGGCACATCTGTGATGAGGGCATGATGATGCTCAACTATATCACGGCCGTACCCGCGAGCCGACCGCTGCAGCGGCGCATCAAGGATACGATTCAGCAGGAGTATGAGCTCTTTCTCTATCAGTCGCCCAAGGCAGATATGGATGATTTTCTCGCACGCGAGGCGGCACTCGTGCGTCATACGATTCACATGCTCGCGTCGCGTGCACGGCTGAACGTCCTGCCGCAGCATGCGCTGCCGCCGAGGCGTCCGAAATGGACGCTCTCGCAGCATAGGTGTGCGGAGGAGTTCAGTGCACTCGCTGTCG
>JABZYJ010000111.1 GCA_015265235.1 Selenomonas sp.
CTCTGATAGAGCTCACTGTCGCTCGGCGTCGTGATGATGAGGATGTCCCGTATGCCCGCAAGCATGAGCGTGCTCAACGGATAGTAGATCATCGGCTTGTCGTAGATCGGCATGAGCTGCTTCGATACGACCTTCGTCAGCGGATAAAGTCGCGTCCCTGAGCCGCCTGCCAGGATGATTCCCTTTTTGATCATTCCGTCACCTCTTCAAAAAGATTCATGATGTTCTAATTCGACAATGCAGACAGATCTCCTTCATAAAAAAGGCACGCAGAAAGCGAATCCTTCTGCATGCCTTTGATCCGTGATATGAGATTTACCCCGCAAACATTTCCATAATATGCGCGACGAGAATGCCGAACGGTGTGCCGATCACGTAACCCATCAGCGCCATGAGGATGCCGACGGGAACCAGTGAGCCGGAGTAGGTGCCGGCAAGTACAGGCGCGGATGCCGTCCCGCCGATATTGGCGAGTGAAGCCACGCACGCCGTGAACATATCGAGGTGGAAAAGCCGTGCGAGGAAGAACATGAGGACAAAGTGAACACCGAGGATGATGAACCCCGTCAAAATCCAGTACGGCGCATCGCCCAGTTCCAGCAGGGAGGCGCGCGATGCGAGGAGGGCAATCACGGAGTAGAGGAGTACATTCGAGATCTCCGCCGAGCCCGCCACGCGTCCGAGCGGCGAGACAGCGCCGATCAGACCGAGCACCGTGATAAAGAGAATCGTCCACGTTGCCTTGTCAAAGAACGGTACGGCTGCATTGAGCGTCTTGCCGACGTTCGCACCGAGTGCCGAGACAACGAGAGCGACGCCGAGCAGGAGGATGATGCTCTGGAATGTGATCTTCCCCGTGTTCAGCTTGGCGTCCTCCTCAAGGCTGCGCGAGACAGCATCGAGCTGCGTCGTATCTGCCTTGTTCCACACGTTGAATCGTGCGGCGAGCGTAATGAGCCAGAGCAGGAACATAACCCAGATGGAGTAGTCGATGGAGTCCACCACGAGGGCATAGCCCATATCCGCCTCTGACACGCCAAGCGCCGCCTGCACGGCGACCATATTGCCCGAGCCGCCAAGCCATGAGCCGCAGAGCGCGCCGAGTGCCATCCACGAGTCGACACCGATCAGCCCCTTCATCACCAGATAGGCGACGACGAAGCCGATCATGATCGTGAGTGACGCGGAGAAGAAGCCAAGCAACATCCGTGGGCCGAGCTTCAGCACCTTGCGAATGTCGCAGCGCAGCAGCATGGTAAAGACCATCGCGTACGTCAGCGAGTTCTTCAGTGCGCCGTAGGCGGGCTTTGTCGCCGCCATATCCCATGTACCGAACGTGCAGAGCAGCATGGAAATGAGATAGACAAGGACGACAGCGGGAAGATAGCGGAACAGTGCCCAGCCGGTTCCCTTCTCAAGCGTTACCAGCCCGCCTGCGAGGAGGATGAGCACAGCAACATAGGTGAATCCATCCGTAATCATGACAATACACTCCTTCGATGATATATAATTCCTTGAAGAATTATAGTCTCGATTATATAATAAACCAATAAAGAGATACAATGGACTTCTTTCCTATAGTTCTCTTATTTATGAAAGAATTCTGTATACAAAAGGAGGATTCCCATGAAAATTACGAACGTTGAACTGGGCATGCTTTCTGTTCCCCTGCGTGTTCCGTTCAAAACGGCACGCCGCCGCGTGGACAGCGTCGAGGATGTCATCGTTCTCATCCGTACCGATACGGGTGCAACGGGCTATGGCGAGGCACCGCCGACGGGCGTCGTAACGGGTGACACGACGGGCGGCATCATCGACGCGATCCGCACGCACCTTGCCCCGCTGCTGATCGGACGGGATGTGAACGAGTTCGAGGATCTCATCCGTAATGTGCAGACCGCGCTCATCCACAACACCTCGGCAAAGGCCGCTGTCGATATGGCGCTCTACGATCTCTACGGTCAGCTCTGGAACATTCCCGTACATAAACTGCTCGGCGGAGCAAGGGACGGCATCGTGACCGACATCACGATCAGCGTCAATGCGCCCGAGGAGATGGCGCGCGACGCACGCGATGCCATCCGTCGCGGCTACGACACGCTCAAGATCAAGGTGGGAATTGATCCCTCGCTCGATGTCGCCCGTCTCGTCGCCGTCCGCGACGCGGTCGGCAAAGACGTGCGCATCCGCATTGACGCCAATCAGGCATGGCGTCCGCGCGAGGCCGTCCGCATCCTCGCCCAGATGGCAGAGAAGGGGCTCGATATCGAGCTGGTGGAGCAGCCCGTCGCTGCCGCCGACATTGACGGACTCGCCTACGTCACGCGCGAGAGCGACGTCCCTGTCCTCGCTGACGAGGCTGTCTTCTCCCCCGCCGATGCGCTGCGCATCATGCAGCTCCACGCCGCTGACATGGTCAACATCAAGCTGATGAAATGCGGCGGACTCTACCCCGCCCAGCAGATCATCGCTGCCGCAGAGATCTACGGCATGGAGTGTATGCTCGGCTGTATGCTCGAGGCAAAGATCTCCGTCAATGCCGCTGTGGCACTCGCCTGCGCCAAAAAAATCGTCACGCGCATCGACCTCGACGGTCCCGTGCTCTGCCGCGAGGATCCGATTGAGGGCGGTGCACAGTTTAATGAAAAGGACATCACCGCCTCCACCGCACCGGGGCTTGGCATCAAGGGTGTGGCCGGACTGAAGATGCTGTAAGGAGATCGCATGAGTACATCGACCAACTTCGCCGTCGGCGAACCGTTCCCCCTGCCCATCCGCGCCGAAGCGGACGGCGGTATGTTTCAAGCGGATAAAAACGGCATGATGTTTCTGCTGCAGCTCTCGCGCACGGATGCCATTGCTGTGGAGGCATTTCGCACGGGCGAGATCGAGCTGGCGCTCACCGAGGTGGACGGCCTACTCTTTTTCCTCTATCGTATCGACGGCATCTTCAAGGACGGCTGGGGCGACGCACCGCTCTCCCTTGCCCTCGTCAAAAAGGAACTGATGCCGGACGAGGAGAGCCTCGCCGATCCGACCATCCATCTCTATCTCGTCGATACGAAGCTCAAGCTGCTCCTCGCACAGCGGACGGCGCGTGTGCCCGAAGCGTTCGCGGACATCATCCGACAAAACGTACGCACACAAAAAAATGCACCGCTCTCGATGCTTGCCTTCCAAAAGAAAGTCGCTGCCGTATGGGCGAAGAAGTCCCCCGCGGACCTTCGTGCCGCGGCATCGGCGTCGCATACGCTGCCAATGACACTTAGCGGCACTGTTCACTAGAGAAGCGCTGATAGATACTCTTTTCATTCGTTCGTGGGACTGCTCTATCCATAGCTAAAAAATCCCCCTTTTGCCGCAGATGATACGGCAAAAGGAGGATTTTTTGTTATCATTTCAAAAGCTCTGCAACGATGCGGGCGACCAGCGGCGTTCGCGAAAATGGCGTGATGATGTAGTAACCGTCAATATACGGCTCAATGTCATGGGCAATCTCCAGCGAAAGCCTGACGGCGAGTTCCTCCGCCGCCTCGCGATCGAGCCCGTGATACGCATTGATGATGCGTTCCTCGACGTGAATGCCCGCAATCTCGCTTTCCATAAACCGTGCGTTGCGCTCGTTGACCACGGGCATCAGTCCGCCCATAATCAGGGCGTCTCCCAGCTCCTCACGCGCCGTGCGCAGGTTCTCCTTCGCGCGTTCGCTCAGCACGGGCTGGGTAAAGAATCCCGTCATCCCCGCTTCCAGCTTTTTCTTGGCAAGTCCAATCTGCGAGGGAAAATGTTTCGCATTGATGTTGAGCGCACCGAACACATGAAACGGCAGAACGTCGCCATGCTCACCGAGGCTCTTGATGAATGCGGACAGCTTGCGCGAGTTGAACTGATAGACACTCTTTACCTCATCGCGTTCCGCCGTTGGAATCGGGTCGCCGGTAATGGCAATCATATTGTGAATGCCCTCTGCGCTGAGCCCGAGAAGAATGGACTTGATCGCGTTGAGGTTGCGGTCGCGGCAGGTCATGTGCGGAATCGGCTCGATCCCGAGCTCACGATGGACACGCGCCGCAAGCATCGCCGCATCCATACGCGCCCGCGCGACGGGGTTATCCGCAATCGTAATGGCATCGACCCCCGCCTCGCGCAGCTCACGCGCCCCACGGAGAAATTTCTCCGCGTGACCGGTCTCAGGTGGATCGAGCTCTACAGCAATGACTTTCCTGCCATCCCGCAGTGCGGCGAAAAAGGGGCTCTCCGCCTGTATGACAGGCTCCTGCTCAGCGGCTGCCTGCACATCAGCAGTCACTGTGCCCTGCGTCCCGAGCGCTGTGCAGAGAGCGCGAATATGCGCCGGTGTCGTGCCGCAGCAGCCGCCGAGGATGGAGACACCGTCCTGCACGAGTGCCGCCAGTGTCTCAGCAAAATACTCCGGTGCACTCTCATAGAAGGTGCGCCCATCGACGACCATCGGATGCCCCGCGTTCGGCATCAGCGCGAGCGGCAGCGACACCGACTTGAGATGATGCAGCAATTCCTTCATCTGACGTACGCCATTCACACAGTTAAAGCCGACAGCATCAACCTGTCCGCTCTCTGCCACGGCGCGGACGAGATCCTCCGCAAAGAAGCCGTCGCGCGTATAGCCCCCCGGAAGTGCCGTAAAGGAAATCTGCACAAAGGCATGGGGGCATGCCGCCTTGATATAGGCGGCCGTCTCCGTCAGCCCCTCAGCCGAGGAATTCGTCTCAAAGAGGAAATGCGTGGCACCGCAGGAAAGGAATGTATCCGCCAGAAAGCGATACTCCGCAGCAATATCGCGCGGCGGCAGTCCGATCACCGGACCGATATCAGCAAAGACGTATGCGCCAAATGGCTCTGCCGTGCGTGCAGCGAGTGCCCAGCCGGCACGGATGATCTGCGCAACGAGTTCGTCATCGCCTTGGTAGACAATGCGGTTTGCAGCAAATGTATTCGTCTTGATCGCCTGCGCACCGGCGTGCAGGTATTCTGTATGAATCCCTGCAACCACGTCGGGCGATTGGAGGTTAGCGAGTTCCACGCCCTTGCCGCGTGTATTGGTTTTCTGTGCGTAGTACGTGCCCATACCGCCGTCAAAGACGAGCGGCTCATGCTTTAGATGTTCGCGTATATCCGCCATCCTGTCCCTCCCTCAGCCGAGAACACTGCGTGCGATTTCGACAGCACTGCGCGCATCGGCGGCATAGTAGTCTGCGCCGATCTCGCGCGCATAGTCCTCCGTCAGGACAGCACCGCCGACCACCGTCTGACACTCATGGCCTGCCTCGTGCAGGGCGTCAATCGTCCGCTTCATCGCCGTGACGGTCGTCGTCATCAGCGCAGAGAGCCCGATCAGTCCGACCTTCTTCTCGATGGCGACTTCGACCACGCGCTGTACGGGTACATCGCGTCCGAGGTCGATGATCTGATAGCCGTAGTTCTCGAGGACGACCTTGACGATGTTCTTGCCGATGTCGTGGATGTCGCCCTCGACGGTCGCGAGGATGACCTTTCCCTTTGAGATTCCCTGTCCATTTTCGGCCAGCTTGGCCTTGATGAGTTCAAGCGCCGCCGTCGCTGCATTTGCCGCATTGATCAGCTGCGGCAGGAAGATGATCTCCTTTTCATAGCGGTCGCCGACAATGTCGAGCGCGGGAATGACTTTATCCTGGATGATGTCCATTGGCGCCGTGTTCGCCAGCAGCCGACGCGCAATCTGCTCTGCATCATCGCTGAGACCGCGCATGATGGCATCCATCAGCGGGTCGATTTCCGCATCCCCCTCCGCAGTTGGTGTATCCGACTTCACGTCTGCCGCAGCATCCGTAATACCGAGCTCCTTGCGGCGGCGAATCTCTGCCTGCTCGGCAGCGAACCGCTCAATATAGGCGGCACAGTCCGCATCCTCACCGCTGACGGCACGGAAGGAGACAACAGCGTCCATGACCTCCTTCGTGTTCGGATTGATGATCGGAAAATCCAGACCAACGTGCATCGCCTGAATGAGGAAGTTCACCGTCATGTGCACGCGTGCGGGAAGACCAAACGAAATATTGCTGACCCCGAGTGCACAGTGCAGTCCCAGGCGCTCATGCACCTCACGCACGGCGCGCAGTGTCTCCATCGCCTGCTCCTGCTGTGCCGAGATGGTCAGCGTCAGGCAGTCGATCACGATATCCTCGCGGTCGAGCCCATAGGTCTCCGCCTCCGCCACAATGCGTTCGGCAATAGCAACGCGCTGCGCCGCTGTTTCGGGCAGACCGCTCTCATCCATCGCGAGCCCAAGTAC
>JABZYJ010000112.1 GCA_015265235.1 Selenomonas sp.
GGATACGGTCGTCATCCTCGGCAAGGGACATGAGACCTATCAGATCCTAAAGGATGGAACGATTCACTTTGACGATCGTGAGCAGGCGCGTGAGGCGATAAGGAGCAGGGCATGAAAAACGGACTGACATGGGACGAGATTTGCGCGGCGACGGGTGCGTCTGTTCGTCGTGGGGGCGTCGCAGGGGATACGGTTCTGCCCATTACGACGGACACGCGCAAGGTCGCGGCGGGGGATCTCTTTGTCGCGCTGCGCGGGGAGAACTTTGACGGCACGGCGTTTGCGGCGGAGGCACTCGAACGCGGTGCGGCGGCAGTTCTCGTCGATCAGAAGACACCTGCGGCCGCACTGACGGCACTCGATGCGGCACGCGGCGGTGTCCTCGTGGCGGAGGATACGCTCCGCGCCTATCAGGCCATCGCGCACGCATGGCGCATGAAGTTCGATATCCCCGTCGTTGCGATTACGGGATCGAACGGTAAGACAACGACGAAGGATCTCACGGCGGCGGTACTCTCGGGACGCGGCAAGGTCTGCCGCACGGCGGCAAACTACAACAATGAGGTCGGCCTGCCGCTGACCCTGCTCGGCATCACCCCGGAGGACACAGCGGCGGTCGTGGAGATCGGGATGCGCGGGATGGGGCAAATCGCTGCGCTCGCGCCGATCGCCGCACCCTCGATCGGCATTGTAACGAATGTCTGGGAGGTGCACATGGAGCTCCTCGGCTCGATCGAGAACATAGCCAAGGCAAAGGCGGAGCTGGTGATGGCGATTCCCGCCGGCGGCACGGTGATCCTCAACGCTGACGACCCACGTGTCGCGGCAATGCGCAGCAGTGCGGCGGATGGGGTGCGCGTCATGACGTATGGCATTTCCGCTGCTGCGGATGTGCGTGCCGAGGCACTACAGTGCATGGCAGATGGCTCGCGCTTCATGGTGACATGGGACGGCGAGCGTCATGAATACGCCATCCCTCTGCCGGGACGGCATAATGTCAGCAACGCACTGGCGGCACTCGCGGCGGGCTTTGTCCTCGGCATGACGCCGCAGGAGATGCAGGAGGGGCTGACCCACCTCACGGCGGAGAAGATGCGCTATGAGGTGCATCAGGTCGGCGCATGGACGCTGATCAACGACGCCTACAACGCCAGCCCCTCCTCGATGCGCGCGTCGCTCGAGACGACGGCGGCACTCTACCCCGGACGGCGCATTGCCGTGCTCGGGGACATGCTCGAGCTCGGCGCGGCGGCGGAGAAGGCACATCAGGACGTGGGCAGACGGGCGGCGGAGCTGGGGTTTGCCATGGTCGTGACCTATGGCAAACAGGCGCAGTGGACGCATGAGACGGCAGAGGAGGCAGGCTGCCCGGCCTGTTATCATGCCGCCTCCCATGCCGATGCGGCGGCCTATCTGCGCAGCCTTCTCATGGACGGCGACACCGTTCTCTTTAAGGGCTCGCGCGGGATGCGCATGGAGCAGATTATCGCTGCATTGACGGGGGAGGGAGCGCACTGATGGAAGCCCTCCTCGAATCCCTGAGCCCGCAGCTGCGGCTCCTGCTGTCCGTCGTGACGGCACTCGCCATCGTGCTCTTCAGCGGTGTGTATTTTCTGCCGCTCCTGCACCGCCTGAAATACGGGCAGAGCATCCGCGAGGAGGGGCCCGCGAGCCATCAGCAGAAGAGCGGCACGCCGACGATGGGCGGCGTGATGATCGTGCTCGCCGTGACCGCCGCGACGCTCCTCTTTGCTCCGCTCACGGTGACGACGCTGCTCGCGCTCTTCATCTTTCTCGGACATTTCCTGCTCGGCTTTGCAGACGACTATATCAAGGTGGTCAAGAAGCGCAACCTCGGGCTGCGTGCCTATCAGAAGCTGCTCGGGCAGCTCGGTATCGCCCTTGTCACCATTCTCATCGGACGGCATCTCCTCGGACATGATACGAGCGTCTGGGTGCCTGTCCTCGGAACGTCGCTCGATATCGGCGCGTGGTACTACGTCCTCGTCGTCTTTGTCCTCGTGGGAACGTCGAACGCGGTCAATTTGACGGACGGTCTCGATGGTCTGGCGGCCGGAACCGTGGCGGTCGCCGCACTCTTCTATGCAATCCTCCTCTACGGGACGGACAGCAGCCTGATGGCGTTTTCTGCCGCGATAATAGGTGCATGCGTCGGCTTTTTATGGTATAATCATCATCCGGCACGCATCTTTATGGGCGACACGGGCTCGCTCGCTCTCGGCGGTGCGCTCGCAGGCATAGCGATTCTCTCGCGGACGGAGGCACTCCTGCCCATCGTGGGCATCATCTTCGTCTGTGAGGCACTCTCCGTCATCCTGCAGGTCGCGTCGTTCAAGACGCGCGGTAAGCGGATCTTCCGCATGAGCCCGATTCATCATCACTTCGAGCTCGGCGGCTGGCGCGAGACGCGCGTGGTCTATACGTTCTGGGGCGTCGGTGCCCTCGGCGCACTGCTGGCGTGGGTGCTTGTGCTCGTGTCATAGAGCTCTGTGACATGCAAACTTTTGAATGATTCACCAAGGGAGATATCGGGAATTGTCCTATCATAATCAGTCGGCACTCGTCATCGGCGCGGGCATCAGCGGATTTGCGGCCGCAAAGTATCTGGCGGCGCAGGGCGCACGGGTGGTGCTCTCGGACGCAAAGGATGAGACGGACGCTGAACGCGATCCGCTCACCCAGCAGCATATTGAGAATTTAAGGGCGCAGGGCATCACCTGCGTCTTTGGTGCACAAAGGGAGGAACTGCTCAGCGGGGTGGATCTCCTCGTCCTTTCCCCTGCCGTGCCCGAGCGCATCCCCCTTGTACAGGCGGCGCGCGCGCGCGGTATCCGTGTCACGACCGAGGTGGAGATGGCGGGCGAGATCGCACGTGCACCGATCTGCGCCATCACGGGAACGAACGGTAAGACGACGACGACGACCCTGCTCGGCGAGCTTCTGCGTGCGCATTTTCCTGTGGTCGGCGTGGGCGGCAACATCGGCGTTCCCCTCATCGACGTAGTACAGGAGACGCCTGCTGAGGGGGCGATTGCCGCTGAGATCTCAAGCTATCAGATGGAAGCGACCACGCATTTTCATGCACACATCGTCGCGGAGCTGAACATCACGCCAGATCACATCGTGCGCCATGGCTCGATGGAGGTCTATCAGGCGATGAAGGAAAAGCTTTTCGCCGCGCAGACGGCGGAGGACTACCTCGTACTGAACGCCGATGACCCGCATACGCGCGGCATGGCGGAGCGCGCGGCGGGGCGCGTCTGTCTGTTCAGCCGCAGGGAGGAACTGACGGAGGGCGCGTGCGTCCGTGCGGACGGCATGATCGTCATTCGCTGGGACGGCGCGGAGCATGTCCTGATTCCCGCCGATGAACTGGGCATCCCCGGTGCACATAACGTGGAAAACGTACTCGCGGCGACGGCGATGGCGCTCTTTGCCGGGGTGACGCCCGCAGAGATGCGCCCCGTTCTGCGCGCCTTCAAGGGCGTTGAGCACCGCATTGAGTTTGTGCGCGCGCTCGCGGGGGTCAGCTACTACAACGACTCGAAGGCGACGAATACGGACTCGGCGATCAAGGCACTTGAGGCGTTCGACGGACACATCATCCTTATCGCGGGCGGCGACGACAAGCTGACCGATCTGGGAGAGTTTATGGAGCTCGTGCACGCGCGCGTCGATGAGCTGATCCTCGTCGGTGACGCGGCAGAGCGGTTTGCGGCAGCCGCGCGGGATGCGGGCATTCCGGAGGAACAGATCCACCGTGTCGGCTACCACATGGAGAAGGCCGTGCAGCTGGCGCGCGAGCTCGCTGTGGAGGGGCAGATCGTCCTCCTCTCGCCCGCCTGTGCGAGCTTTGATATGTACGGCGGCTACGAGGAGCGCGGACGCGATTTCAAGAGGCTTGTGAACGAACTATGAACATCATCGTATCGGGCGGCGGCACGGGCGGTCATATCTATCCCGCACTCACGATCATCCGCGCGATCCAGCGGCGTGAGCCGTCGGCACGCATCCTCTACGTCGGGACGCCGCATGGACTAGAGGCGGACATCGTGCCGCGCGAAGGGCTGAATTTTATTGCCGTCGATCTCGCGGGCTTTGAGCGGCATCTCTCGTTCGAGAATGTGCTGCGGGCATGGCGTGCCGTGCGTGCTGTTGCGCGGGCACGCGGCATCGTGCATGGCTTTCATCCCGATATCGCCATCGGGACGGGCGGCTACGTCGCGGGGCCGATTCTCCTCGCGGCGAGTCTCTCGGGCGTCCCGACGCTCGTGCAGGAGCAGAACGCTGTGGCGGGGGTGACGAACCGCATCCTCTCCCGTTTTGCGACGGCGATCGCCGTCGGGATGGAGGATGCGCGGCGCGTCTTTCCAGCGGAAAAGACCTACGTCACGGGCAACCCCATCCGCCCCGAGGTGCTCACGGCAACGCGGGCGGAGGGCGCGGCGGCGTTTGACTTTGATCCGTCGAAAAAGACGGTGCTCGTCTCGGGCGGCAGTCGTGGAGCGCGTACGATCAACCGTGCCATGGTCGAGGTGATCTGTCGCGCGGCGCAGCAGACAGAGGTGCAGTACCTCCACGTCACGGGCGCGGAGGAGTACGAGGACACGTGCGCGCGCATCCGCGCTGCGGGCGTCGATGTATCGCAGTATCCGCATCTGCGCGTTGTGCCGTACCTCTACAATATGCCGCAGGCGATGGCGATGGCGGACATTGCCGTCTTTCGTGCGGGGGCGACGGGGCTGGCGGAACTCGCGGCACGGGGGGTGCCCGCGATCCTCATTCCCTATCCCTATGCGGCGGAGAATCATCAGGAGAAGAATGCACGTGCCATGGAGGCAGCGGGCGCAGCTGAGGTAATCCTCAACCGCAGCCTTGACGGCACGGTGCTGTCGGCGGCACTTGACCGCCTGCTGGCAGACGACGCGCGCAGAGATGCGATGGCGGCGGCGATGAAACGCCTCGGAAAACCCGAGGCGGCAGAGGAAATTGCAGCACTCGCGCTGCGTATCGGAAAAAGAGAAGGGTGAATACGTTGCTCAAGGAATTGAAGGGGATTCAGAAGATTCATTTTGTCGGAATCGGCGGGGCGGGGATGAGCCCCTTGGCTAAGATCCTTCTCCAGCTCGGCTACACGGTATCCGGCTCGGACACGGGCAACTCTCCGCTCATCGGCGAGCTTGCCCGTCTTGGTGCACATGTGTGGACGGACGGACAGCACGCGGAGCACGTGCGCGGCGCAGATGCCATCGTCGTCTCCACGGCGATCCCGTACGATAACCCCGAGGTGATTGCGGCGTGGGATCTGCGCATCCCAAAGCTCCATCGTTCGGACATCAACGCGGCACTCGTCAACGAGTACGACGGCATCGCTGTCGCGGGCTCGCACGGCAAGACGACGACGACCTCCATGATCGGCGTGACACTTGACCACGTCGGCGTATCGCCGACCATCATCGTCGGCGGTGAGGTGCCTGACCTCGGGACGAATGCGAAGCTCGGCACGAGCCGCTACCTCGTCTCGGAGGCGGACGAGAGCGACGGCTCCTTCCTCAAGCTGCGCCCGCATATCGCTGTGGTGACCAACGTCGAGGACGACCACATGGATCACTACGGCACGATGGAGAAGATCATCGCGGCGTTTCGTCAGTTCATCGAGCAGGTGGACGCAGACGGGACGGCGGTGCTCTGCTTTGAAAACGAAATCCTGCGAAATATCGCACGCGAGACTGCGCATAAGGTCGTTTCCTACGCCATCGACCATGAGGCGGACTACCGTGCATCGAACATCGAGACGCGCGGCTCTGTGATCTCGTTTACCGTTCATGAACGCGGGACGGAGATGGGGCGCGTTCTGCTCAATATTCCGGGGCGCCACAACGTCCTCAACGCACTCGCCTGCATCGCTGTTGCGCGCCTCGCGGGCGTGGAGTTCGCCGCGATTTGTGACGCACTCGCCCAGTTCCACGGTGCGAAGCGTCGCTTCCAGACCAAGGGCAAGGAGCGCGGCGTCTGGGTCGTGGACGACTATGCGCATCATCCGACGGAGATTGCCGTCACCCTCGCGGCGGCACGGCAGACGAACCCCGAGCGGCTCATCTGCGTCTTTCAGCCGCATCGCTACTCGCGGACACAGCTCCTGCGCGCGGAGTTCGGCAAATGCTTTGCGGATGCCGACCTGCTTCTGATCACGGACGTCTATGCGGCGGGGGAGACACCGATCCCGGGCATCAGCGGTG
>JABZYJ010000113.1 GCA_015265235.1 Selenomonas sp.
TGCGTCCGGTTTGTCTCCTTGACAGGACAAAAAATCTGCACCAATCCGACGGACTTCATTTTATCAGCGATTCCTTTCTTAAAAAATTTCATTGATCGCTCCACATTCATTCCAATGAATACAACAGAAAAGGGGATGCTGTTCCAGCTCCCCTTTTTTATTACTCTCTCATCTCTTGCGGATGGTCGGCGACAGCTGTTTCATCATCATGTCTGCAAGACCGATGCCGCCGCTCTTTGCGGCCTGATTCATCAGCTCCGTGTCGCGCATATCCTCGAAAATCTTGATCGCGTTTGACTTCTTCCCAAAGAGATCGCTCTCGGGTACAGTCGCGCGCATCTGCTTATACATCATGCTGAGGAACATCGCCTCGAACCCTTCGCACGCCTCGCGCAGCTTCTTCTGCTGCAGCTCGTCCGCCGTCATGGGATTCTTTGGCACGTAGCCCGTCTGTGCGGTCTCGCTCGTACGGCTCTGCACGGCATCTGCCTTGCGCTGCAGCTCATCGAGCGTCGCCTTGAACGACTTCCCCTCGGCGCTCATGCGCGCCGCATCATAGGAGGTCTGTGCCGCGTTGCCGAGCAGTGAACCATCCCCGATTGGCTGTATGGTCATATCACTGTCTCCCTTTATACAATATCCAGCTCGGCGTGCAGTGCGCCTGCCGCCTTCATCGCCTGTAAAATCGAAATTGTGTCGCGTGGCGTCGCACCGACCGTGTTGAGTGCGCCGACGATGTCGCTGACGTTTGTCGTCGCCGGCAGAACAATCGTATTCCCCTTTGTCTCCGACGCCTGAACATCGGGGCTGTCTGTCACGACGGTATTGCCGTAGCTGAACGGTCCCGGCTGCGAGACATCGGGATTTCCCTGGATACGGATGGTCAGCCCGCCCTGCGTGATCGCACACGCATCGACGGAGACATCGCCGCCCATGATGATCGTCCCCGTACGCTCATTGACCACAACGCGCGCGATGTTGTCGGGACGTACCGGCAGATCCTCGATCGAGGCGACAAAGCCGACCACGTTGCCGCGATAGTACGAGGGCACGGCAACATCCACACGCCCCGGATTTGTCGCCTGGGCAATGTTCCCGTACTGCGCATTGATGGCGCCTGCGACGCGTGCCGCCGTCGTGAAGTCCGACTTTGCGATGGAGAGCGCGATATGCCCATCCGTGCCGATGTCATCCTCCACCGTGCGCTCGACGATGCCCGCATTCACGGCGATACCAACCGTCGGGAATGCCTTCGTCGTGCTGCTGCCGCCGCTCGATGCGGAGAAGCCACCCGTAGAGACTGCGCCCTGTGCCACGACGTAGACCTCGCCGTTGCCCGCTCGCAGCGGTGTCTGGAGGAGCGTTCCGCCGCGCAGGCTCTTCGCGTCACCGATGGAGGAGACCGTCACATCGAGGCTGTCGCCCTCGCGTACGAACGGCGGAAGTGTCGCCGTCACCATGACGGCAGCCACGTTCTTCAGCTTGATGGACGACGCATTGACATTGATGCCGTAGCTGACAAGCATATTGGCGATGGACTGCACCGTCTCGCCCGAGCTCGAGCCGTCGCCCGTCCCCTCAAGTCCGACGACAAGACCATAGCCCATGAGCTGGTTGCTGCGCACGCCCTGCACTTTCGTGATGTCCTTGATGCGCGTCACGGCGGAATCCGCCGCGGCAACGCCCGGCAGAGCCCCGATGAGGAGCGCAAGGAGGAGCAGAAGGACGGATATTTTCTTCATAAAGAGCGCCTCCCGTCAGAAGAGAATATTGAAGATCTGCGTGAGGATGCCCTGCCGCTGCTTCGCGTTGAGCGGTCCCTTGCCGTCAAAGCGCACGGTGGCATCCGCGACACGCGTCGAGAGCACCGTATTCGATGCGGAGATGTCCTCGGGGCGGCAGACACCGCGGAACGTGATCTTATGCTCGTTGCGGTTCTGCCATATCGACTGTGTTCCCTCGAGGACGAAGTTGCCCGCCGGCGTGATCTCTGAGATCGTGACGGTGACATTGCCCGCGACACGATTCGTCGCCGAGGCGGATCCCTTTGCGGTGAACTTATCCGAGCCGCTCGCCGATGCCGCCTGGAGGAAATCGAAAATGCCGATACCTCCGCCCAGCTTCACCGAGCCACTCTTCTCGTTCGAGCTGTTGCGCGTCGCCGAGGTCGTCGTTGACTCGCTGATGACGATGGTCACGATGTCGCCGACGTTCGATGCCCGGTGGTCGGTGAACACAGACTTCGTCGTGTAGCCATTGGCGTTTTTCCACAGGGATTCCGCCGCTGCGGTCGGTGCAAAACTCGCCGCCGCCAGCGTGGCGGCGAGCACGCCCGCTAGCCATTTTTCTTTACGCATGATGAACTCCTTATGGAACTCTCTCTATCCTGCTGCAGATCATGCAATAATCTGAACCGTCTTCTCGTCGATCACACGCCCGCGCATGATCTTCCCCGATCGTGCGTTGCGCACGCGGATCACATAGCCGATGCGTCCTGCCTCCAGTGCTACGCCCTCTGCGCGGATCGTGATGCCGCCGCTCTCCGCGACGAGCGTCACGGGACTGCCCGCAGTCAAGACGCGCGGCATCGCGAGGAGGGTCGGCGTGATGACCGTGCCCTTGCGGATGTAGCGTCCCGCGACACGTCCCGCGAGACGGTCAAAGTCCGTGACCGTCGTCTCAGGCAGGGTATCCACCGCGCTCTCCTCGACGTGCGCATTGGCGGGCGTGATCGCCTCGTCCATGCGAATGTCCGTCATTGCGACGAGCACATGGTCATAGACCGTGACCTGATAGTAGCACGCAGCGCGCCGCTGCAGCACACCGTCCACATAGACGGTAATGGCGGCGGGGAACTCCCGCCCATAGGGAACACCGCGTGGGAAGGCGACGACGGCCGTCACCTCGCCTGCCGGCAGACGCATCGTCCCCGCCCGGTGCTGGAGATGCACCTCATGGCGGCGCGTCTCGCCGACTGCGGCGAGCTGCTCCTCGATCTTCTGCTGCGCGAGCTCCGCAAGCTGTGCGGCGGAGAGGACGTTCGGGAAGCGGACGTCCTGCCCGTCCCCATAGGAGGCAGCAAGTACCGTACCCGTCCACAAAAAAGCGAATAAGCCACTCCATAGGAATAGAATGGCTGTAAAAATTCTGTACCGAATCAACGCTTCAGCTGGTTCGCGATCTCCAACATCGAGTCGGAGGTCGTGATCGCCTTGGAGTTGGACTCGTACGCACGCTGGGAGACGATCATGTTGACCATTTCCTCCACGATCTGCACGTTACTCATCTCGAGTGTGCCCTGCGTCAGCGTCCCTGCACCGTCCTCACCCGGGTTCGACTCAATCGCCTCGCCCGATGCATCGGAGACGACGAAGAGATTCTTGCCGACGGACGTCAGCCCTGCGGGGTTGACAAAGCGGGCAAGCGTGATCTGTCCCGCCTCCTGCTGCTGGTTCTGCCCTGCCTCGCGGTAGGAGACACGTCCATCGCCGGAGATCGTGATGGAGTCCAGCGGTGCATTCTGACCGATCGTAATGCCGTCGGCGAGCAGGTAGCCGTCCGTCGTGACCATGCGGCGGTCGCTGTCGAGCTTCCATGTGCCGTCACGCGTGTACGCAGTCGTCCCGTCAGGCATCGTGACGCGGAAGAATCCCTCGCCCTGGATGCCGATGTCGGTCGGGTTGTCCGTCGTCTGAAGAGCGCCCTGCGTAAAGACGCGCTGGGTCGCCGCCAGGCGCGTACCAAGTCCGATCTGCAGTGCCGTCGGGTACTGCGAATCCGCGCCGTTCCGTGCGCCCGCCTCGCGGAGCGTCTGGTAAACAAGATCCTGGAACTCGGCGCGTACCTTCTTGCCGCCGTAGGTGTTGACGTTGGCAATATTGTGCGCGACGACATCCATCTGGGACTGCTGCGCCTTCATGCCGGACGCCGCAGACCAAAGTGCTCGCATCATAGTCGATGTCCCCCTCCAAGAATTTTGGATGACAGTTTACTCACTTTTATATCGAAATCTTTGACGACATTCTTAAGTATTTTTAACTCGTACGTCCGACATCGTTGACTGCCTTGTCGAGCAGGGCATCCTGCGTCTGCACAGCCTTTGACCCCGCCTCATAGACGCGGTAGTTGTTGATGAGCTCGACCATCTCCGTGACGACGCTCGTGTTCGACATCTCGAGCATCCCCTGCTCGATGACGCCCGTCGCCTGCTGTGGCTGTGCCCCGGGCTGAGGTTTATAGAGGTTGTCGCCCTCCTTGATGACCGCCTTTTCCTCATCGAACTGGACGAAGCCGAGTTGCGCGATCTGTCTGCCGTTCGCATAGATGCGCCCGTCGCTCGACACCGTCACGTTTCGCGCATCGGCGGGAATCGTGATTGGCTGTCCCTGCGGCGAGAGCACGGCCTGTCCGCGCACGTTCTGAAGCTGTCCCGTGGAGGAGCGATAGAAGCTGCCGTCGCGCGTATAGCGCTGTCCCTGCGGCGTATCAATAATGAAATACCCCTGCCCCGAGATGCCGAAGTCGTAGGTGTTTCCCGTCGTCTGGAGCGCGCCCTGAATGTGATCGGTCGCGATCTCGTCCACGGCGGAGCCGAGGCCGAGCGTGCCGACGATCGGCGCACCCGAGCGGATGCGGAACCCCTTAAAGCTCGTCACATCCGTGTCTGCTGAGTGGTCATTGATGCGGCGCAGCAGCATCGGCTCGAACTCACGCACTGCCATATCGTCGCGCTTGTAGCCCGTCGTCGCGGCGTTGGCGAGGTTATTCGCGATCATATCCGTGTGCTTCGTCTCTGTAATCATGCCGGAGGCGGCGATATAGAGTCCTCTCCACATAGCGTTTCCCTCTTTTCCCGAACGAAATATACTCTCCTATGTTAATTTCGCTGTAAATTTCGTTTTCCCTCTATTTATTTATTTCTTACGTCCAAACGATGTGTTCGTCGCCTTGCCGTCAAATTTATCGAAAATATCGAGTGCCTTGCCGCAGCCGAGGGCAACGCAGGACATGGGGTCATCGGCGACAATCGTCGGCGTCCCCGTCTCGCGCAGGATGAGCTCCGCCATGCCATAGAGCAGGGCACCGCCGCCCGTCAGAACGATGCCGCGATCCATGATATCGGCAGCGAGCTCCGGCGGTGTCTCCTCGAGCACCTTTTTCACGCAGTCCACAATGCGCATGACCGAGGTCTCGATGGCGGACGACGCCTGCGCCGTGGAGATCGTAATGTTCTTCGGCAGCCCCGAGAGGAGGTCGCGGCCGCGGATCTCCATCTGCTCGCGCCGCGCCGCCGTATATGCCGCGCCGACGCGGATCTTGATCTCCTCCGCCGTGCGCTCGCCGATGAGCAGGTTGAACTCGCGCTTGACATAGTCGATGATGTCCTCATCGAAGGTATCGCCCGCGACGCGGATGCTTGCGCTCGTCACGACACCGCCGAGACTGATGACGGCGATGTCTGAGGTGCCGCCGCCGATGTCGACGACCATCGAACCCTGCGCCTCCACGATGTCAAGTCCCGCGCCCATCGCCGCTGCGAGCGGCTCCTCGATGAGCTGGATGTGGCGCGCGCCCGCCTGCTCAGCGGCTTCCTGTACGGCGCGCTGCTCCACCATCGTCACCCCCGAGGGGATGCAGATCATGATGCGCGGACGGAAGACTATGCTGCGTCCGACCACCTTGTCGATGAAGAAGCGCAGCATGCTCTCCGTGATGTCATAGTCCGCAATCACGCCGTCGCGCAGCGGGCGGATGGCGATGATATTGCCGGGCGTGCGTCCGATCATCTGCCGTGCCTCCTCGCCGATGGCGAGCACCTGATTCGTATCACGGTTGACCGCCACGACCGACGGCTCCTTCAGGACAACCCCCTTCCGCTTCACATAGACGAGCACATTTGCCGTCCCCAGATCAATTCCTATGTCCATTGACATACCAAACATGTATGGAAATCCCCCTAATCAACGATCCTCCTTAGAATCGTCCTGCTTTTCTTCTTCCGGAACCAGCGACTGGCGGATCGCATTCAGCGACTGCTTGAGTGCATCCGTGTACGGGCCGCGCAGATCCCTGTCGTCCCATGTACTCTGCGTGACATAGGCAATGATCGTATCCAAAAAGGAGACGACCATCTCCGCGACATACGCCTGCGAGACCTCGTTTGTCTTGAGATAAACCTCCTTGCTGCGCAGCTCAAAGGCAATGCGGTCGATGTAGTGC
>JABZYJ010000114.1 GCA_015265235.1 Selenomonas sp.
TTACCCCACTGATCACGATGTTCTGTTTTCTCGTACTGTGTTTCATGGCCAACGACTTCTGTGCGGACAATCGTTCCCGTACTATGTCCTTTTTTATATAACAAAGGCACACGTGAAATATTGTCACTTCCACATACCGGACAAACATAAGACATAAAAACACTTCTTTCTCTTGAGAAACGCGCCAAGACTATCGTACAAAAATACAGCCATTACACACAATCATCACAGCCGTTTTTTATTGCCGTGATAAGCCCGTCGATTGTGTATGTCCCAGCAACGATATATGGATCAAGTCCAAATTGTTTTACTGTCTCCGCCGTTACCGGTCCAATGCAGGCAATCTTCGTGTGCTGCAGCGGTGTAATATTGCCGAGCATGCGCACGAGATTCTTGACGGTTGAGGAGCTGGTAAATGTAACGTAGTCAAACGCACCGTCCATCATCTGGGCGGCGAGCTCTTCCCCATGTTCTGTCTCAGGTACTGTCTCATAGGCTGCGACAACATCGACGGTCGCCCCATGTGCACTCAAGGACGCAGGAAGAACGTCGCGTGCCTCCTGTGCGCGCGGCAGGAGGATATGGGCACGCGGCGGCAGAATCGGACGGAGCGCATCCACGACTGCCTCTGCGCGGAACTCTTGCGGCACAATATCTGCCTCGATCCCGTAGGTGCGCAGACGATCCCGTGTCGCCGTACCGATGGCAGCAATTTTAGCATAGCCGAGCGCGCGCGTATCCATTCCTGCGTGATGAAGTCGCGCAAAGAAATGCTCCACACCGTTGACACTGGTAAAGATCACCCAGTGATAGTCCTGCAGTTTTCCGATGGCAGAATCCAGTCCCGCGTACGAATCGGACGGCGGAACAATGCGAATTACCGGTGTCTCGACGCAGGATGCACCAAGTGCCGTCAGTTTCTCCGTCAATGCCGATGCCTGAGCACGCGCGCGTGTGACAAGAATGCGTTTTCCAAAAAGAGGACGGAACTCTCTGCGGTCGAACCAGCGCAGACGATCTCGCAGACGCACCACATCCCCCACAATGAAGATCGCGGGCGGTCGTATCCCATCACGACGCACCATCTCAGCCGCCTCACCGACCGTTGTTACGTACGTCTCCTGATCGGCACGCGTTCCCCATCGGATAAGTGCTGCCGGAGTATCTGCGGGACGCCCATTCTCGATCAAATTTTTCGTGATCTCAGGAAGATTTGCCACGCCCATCAGAAAGATCAGTGTATCCACACCTGTTGCGAGATGCTGCCAGCGGACGTGAGACTCAGGTTTCGTCGGATCCTCGTGCCCCGTGACCACGGCAAAGGAAACCGCAACACCTCGATGTGTCACAGGAATACCGGCATAGGCCGGCACGCTGATCGCGGAGGTGACACCGGGCAGGATCTCAAAGGGTACTCCACGTTCCAGCAAAACGAGAGCCTCCTCCCCACCGCGGCCAAAGACGAACGGATCTCCGCCCTTCAGACGAACGACCGTCTTTCCCTCCTCCGCCTTGTCTGCGAGCAGGGCATTGATCTCCTCCTGTCGCATTGTATGATGGCAGGACTGCTTGCCGACATAGATCCGCTCTGCTGCCTCAGGCACATAGGAGAGAATACTCTCATCGGCAAGATGGTCATAGACAACAACATCCGCCCGTTTCAGGCACTGCATCGCCCCCACGGTCAAAAGGCGCGGATCTCCGGGACCCGCGCCAACAAGAAACACCATTCCGTTCTTCATGCTGTAATTCCAATCTCTTTCAAAATCTCACGTCCGCCGGCATCGAGGAGCTCCTCGGCAAGAGCAGTTCCAATAGCCTCAGCCTGCTCGCCTGCTCCGTGTGCATCGGAGCGGCAGATACGCTGTCCATCGACCGAAGCAATCATCGCATCAATGGAAATCTGACCATCGGCATCGACTTCAGCGTAGACCCCGACAGGGATCTGACAGCCGCCCTCAACGCGACGCAGGAAAGCGCGCTCTGCCTGTGCCGCCGTCGTCATCCCCGCATCACGCAAGAACTCAATGGCGGAAAGAATCGCGGCATCCCCAACGCGGCATTCAATGGCAAGTGCGCCCTGCCCAACCGCAGGAAGCATCACAGAGCGCGGCAAAATGCTGCGGATACGACGTTCAAAGCCGAGTCGCTTTAGTCCTGCCGCCGCAAGCACAATCGCATCGAACTCCCCCGCGTCGAGCTTGGCAAGACGTGTATTGACATTTCCGCGCAGATCACAGATCGTTAGATCGGGCCGCACAGCGAGGAGTTGTGCGCGGCGGCGCAGACTCGACGTTCCCACGCGTGCCCCGACAGGCAAATCCTCCACCGCAGCGTAGTGTGCACTGACAAAAGCATCACCGGGATCGAGCCGTGTTGTAATCGCACCGATGACCAGTCCGTCGGGAACCTCCGTCGGCATATCCTTCAGACTATGCACGGCAAGATCGACTGCACCGTCCAGCATCGCCTGCTCGAGTTCCTTCGTAAAGAGCCCCTTGCCGCCGATTTTGGCGAGCGGTGCATCTAGGATACGATCTCCCTTCGTCGTCAGTTCACGCAGCTCCACGCAGTAGGATGGATGCTCCTTTTTAATGGCCTCCGCCACATAGCTCGCCTGCCAGAGAGCCAACTTGCTCGCTCGTGTACCGATAGTGATTGTGCCGCTGTTCACTGGTTCCTGTCTCTCCCATCGCATCTAACTTAAAAAGAGAACGCATTGCTTCGATGTAAAATGCCTCATCCTTGGTTCCCGCAGATGACCGCAGCTTCATCATCGGGATGCGCAGTATCTTTCGCACAATCATGCGGCTCATGTGCTCAACCTGACGGCCTTCCTCCTCCGAGAGATCGGGCAGCTTCGCACTCACGCGCTTGATCTCTCGCGCGCGAATACGCTCGCATCGACCTGAGAGCAGTGCCATAAGCGGCTGAAACGAAAGATATTTAAAGCGTTCCTGCAGAGCCGTAACCTCCTCTGCAACAATCTTCTGCGCCTTGACTGCCTCTGCTTGCCGCTCTCCCATGTGCTCATCCACCACTGCCTCGAGTGCGTCAATATTATAGAGCTCAATTCCCTTGATCCCCGCAACATCGGGGTCAACATCACGCGGAACGGCAATATCGATAAAGAAGATCTTGCGTCCCTGACGGCGCGTCATGAGACGGCGCGCCTCCCATGCCTTGATGACATAGTGCGGCGCCCCAGTCGATGTAACGACAACATCGACATGGGTCGCATAGTCCATTGCACGATCAAAGGGGATGGCTTCTCCGCCGATGCGCTCAGCAAGAACCTGTGCGCGTTCAATGTGACGGTTGGCAACATAGATCGTCTCGATCCCGTGCGCACGTAGATGCTCCGCTGTCAGCTCCGCCATCTTTCCCGCACCGAAGATCAGCGCACCGCAGCCCCCAAGACCGCCCAGCGACGCCGCAGCAAGCTCGACAGCAGCATAGCTCACCGACACAGAACGGTAAGCGATGCGCGTTTCCGTCCGTACACGTTTTCCCATGGCGATCGCACGATGGAAGAGCAGATTGAGTACCGTTCCGGTCACCCCTGCCTCTCGTGCCAGCGCATACGCCTCCTTCACCTGTGAGAGAATCTGTCCCTCACCGAGTACCAGCGAGTCGAGACTTGACGCCACGCGAAAGAGATGCTCAATCGCCGCATTGTCAGTGTACGTATAGAGATACGCATCCAGATCATCTCCGCCCTGCGCCAGATCATGCAGGAACTGCCGCACGGAGCGCTCCCCCTCCGCGAGATCCTCCACTGCAGCGTAGAGCTCCGTTCGGTTGCAGGTAGACAGAACCACAAGCCCGCTCACCCCGTCGTAGTCGCCTAGGTTTTGGAGCCCCGTGCGCAGCTCCTCGCGCGAGAACGAAACCCGCTCACGTACATCAATCGGTGCAGTCCGATGATTGAGCCCCAAAGTCAAGAGCCGCATTCCGTAGTTCAACCTCTGCTTTCTCCATCGCACCATGACGAACCATGGTCAAAATATCGGGGCGCAGTGCCGTATGCCAAAAGCGCGTGCGTGCACTGCTCGACGAGATACACTCCTGAAGTTCCACCCGCAGACAGGAGACACGCTCCAGCCACATTCCAAAGGCAGGCGGATACATCTCCTCCAGTTCCATCCGTATCGCACGCGAGAGCGCCGGACTGCCGCCTGCGGTCGAGACGGACAGTATCAGCTCTCCACGGCGTATCGAGGCAGGCACCTGAAACGTTGAAGCCGCAGGATCATCAATAACGTTGACGGGAATCCCCCTGCGTTTTGCCTCTGCAGCCACAGCCGCATTGACCTCGCGCAGATCCGTCGCCGCATAGACGAGAAACGCACCTTCGAGCATCCCGTCCGCATAGTAGGCCTGCTTCCAACATAACCTGCCTGCCGCAGCATGCTCCTGCAGCACCGCTGTGATTTTCGGTGCGATTACACAGATGGATGTCTCCGTACCCGCAGAAAGAATGCTGCGTACTTTACGCTCCGCCACCTTTCCGCCGCCAACAAGGATAAGAGAGCGTCCGCTCAGATCGACATTCAGCGGATACAGCACGCACCTCACTCCTCTTCATCGTACGAGTTTTTGCCCACAGAAACATGAATCCTATTCATATTCGATATTATACCGCATACAGGAATGAAAAAAAAGAGGAGAAGTCCGAATCTCCTCTCTTTATAGTGATTATCAATGTAGTTATAGCAGCTCCCCTAGCTGGTGCAGCAGAGGATAGTCCGTCATATCCACGCCCAGCGGGGTCACTGCGATCAGCCCGTGCTCCACAGCATAGATATCCGTTCCAACCCCCTTATCCGTATCAGATACCTCACCTGCCACCTTGTAATGCACGCGCCCCTCTTCCATCTCAATGCGCTCAAACGCATTTACATAGTCGCGTCCACCCTGACGGCAGAACACAAAGCGAGGCTCATCTCCTGCCAGCTCCTTCGGAAAGTTGATATTCAACAAAAATGGCTGGTCTGCAGCGACAAGAACCTTTTCCATGAATGGGACAAAATAATCTGCCGCATCGGCAAATGAAAGACTGCTGCCGTCAAGCAGGGAAAGTGCAAACGATGGAATCCCGTGGAAATATCCTTCAAAGGCGGCACCGACCGTTCCCGAATAGATCACATCTGTCCCAAGATTTGAGCCGTGGTTGATGCCCGAGAGCACTACATCCGGCGGTTTCGACGCAATCGCATCCAGATAGAGCTTTGCGCAGTCCGTCGGCGTACCGTCAATCGCCCACGCCGCAATCCCAGCTGCTGGGTCAAAGGACGTATCCTCTCGAACCTCGATGGCACGTCCGATTGTCAGTGCATGAGACGTACCGCTCTGCTGATGCATGGGAGCCGCAACCGTCACATTGTGTACTCCGGCCAAACGGCGCGCCAGTATGCGGATCCCTTCTGCGGCGATCCCGTCATCGTTCAAAATCAGGATATTCAATGTCCGCTCCCCTTCTCTCGTCTTGATATACGAAAGGCAGGTTGGTATGCCAACCTGCCTAAAAACCGCATACGCGGATAACATTCATGGTGACCCACCACGGAATCGAACCGTGAACCTACTGATTAAGAGTCAGTTGCTCTGCCAGTTGAGCTAGTGAGTCATGATAAGTAAAGGAATGGTGGCTCACCCGGGACTCGAACCCGGGACCCTCTGATTAAAAGTCAGATGCTCTACCAACTGAGCTAGTGAACCTTTATCAGCGCCACGTAACCCGCCAAAAAAGGGTATATTTTGGCTGGGGTAGTTGGATTCGAACCAACGGATGCGGGAGTCAAAGTCCCGTGCCTTAACCGACTTGGCTATACCCCAACTATCCACGGGCACACCGATCATGCGATCCGTATCCCCAAAGCGGCGACGCCGCTATAAATACAAAATGGCTCCTCGAACTGGACTCGAACCAGTGACATTCTGATTAACAGTCAGACGCTCTACCGACTGAGCTATCGAG
>JABZYJ010000115.1 GCA_015265235.1 Selenomonas sp.
TCGATGAATATGTACAGTATCTCAATTCTAATGACTAATTTTTAGGTTTTTGTGTCCAGTTTTTGTTGACTAGTGCAACTCGTCATATTTGACGAATAACTATATTTTCCTCATTCCCCTCAAAAAAGAGGGGATTTTTTTTGCCGTTTGTGCTATGATAAAAGGGCAGAAAAAGCTAAGACCGCGCACTGAGCGCATGGAAATGATGGGCAGGGGGAGGATGCGTTGTGTTAAAGAGTATTGCAGTCATGACGAGTGGGGGAGACAGCCCCGGAATGAACGCGGCGGCGCGTGCCGTTGCGCGCACAGCCCTCTATGAAGGCGTCCGTGTGTGGGGCATCAACGATGGCTATCAGGGACTCCTCGATGAGGATATGTGGGAGCTTGAGTCCAAGGACGTGGGCGACATCATCCAGCGCGGCGGCACCTTCCTCGGGACGGCGCGCTGCAAGGAGTGGACGACGCCCGAGGGACGCCGCCGCGGACATGAGAACCTCATCGAGCGCGGCATCGAGGGGCTCTGCGTGATCGGCGGTGACGGCTCGCTGCGCGGCGCACAGCTGCTCTCGGAGGAGTTCGGCTTCCCCATCGTCGGCCTGCCGGGCACGATTGACAACGATGTCTGGGGCATGGACTACACGATCGGCTGTGACACGGCGGCGAATACGATCATCGACGCGATCAACAAGCTGCGCGACACAGCATCGGCGCATCGCCGCATCATCGTGCTCGAGGTCATGGGGCGCGGCTCCGGCTGGCTCGCTCTCGTCTCGGGCATCTCGGGCGGTGCGGAGTACATCCTCGTCCCCGAGGAGAAATTTGACCTCGCGGAGATCGTCAACGATCTCACGAACGCATACGAGCACGGCAAACGCTACATCCTCATCGTCGTCGCCGAGGGCGCGGCCAAGGGGCAGGACGTCTGCGACTACATCGCAAAACATACGGACATCGAGACGCGCGTTTCGGTGCTCGGCCATATCCAGCGCGGCGGCTCACCGACGGTCATCGACCGCGTACGCGCCAGCCAGCTCGGCGAGCAGGCGGCACTCGCACTCATCTCGGGGCTCTCTGGCATCGTGTTCGGCTACCACAAGGGACACGTCGTCTCCGTCAACCTCTACGACGCCGTCAACAATAAGAAAGCACTCGATCCCGAGTACCTGCACCTCGCAAAGGTACTTTTCTAGAACATCCACCACAGCACCCGTAGAAAGGATGATCCCGTGGCAAAGATCATTGCGGTTGCCAGTCAAAAGGGCGGCGTCGGCAAAACGACGACGGCGGTCAATCTCGCCGCCACCGTCGCGCGTGCCAAACGGCGCGTCCTGCTCATCGACATCGATCCGCAGGGAAATGCGACCAGTGCCTTTGGCATCGACAAGAGCACCCTCCCCGCGACGACCTATCGCGTCCTGATCGACGGAAAGCACATGCGCGAGGTCATCATCGAGTCGGACTACCTCGTCGACGTCGTTCCCGCCAATGTGGAACTCGCGGGCGCAGAGGTGGAACTGGCGTCGCTGGAACATCGTGAGACACGCCTGCGCAAGGCGATCGCCGAGGTGCTGACCGACTACGACTACATCTTTATCGACTGCCCGCCCTCCCTCGGCTTTTTGACACTGAATGCACTGACGGCGGCACACGCTGTCCTCATCCCCATCCAGTGCGAGTTCTTTGCCCTCGAGGGCGTGGCGCAGCTGATGAAAACCATCAGCCTCGTCAAGGAGCGCGCCAATCCGAAACTGCGTGTCCAGGGCGTCGTGATGACGATGTACGACTCACGGACGCGCATCGCGGGGCAGGTCGTCGACGAAGTGCGCGGCGTCTTCGGCGACGCACTCTATCAGACGATGATCCCGCGCAATGTCCGACTCTCGGAGGCGCCCTCCTTCGGGCAGCCGATCACCTCGTACGACATCACATCGCGCGGGGCGGAGATGTATATTGCACTCGCGAGGGAGGTCATACGGCGTGAAGAAGGCTAAAACAGGCGGGCTCGGACGTGGGCTCGGCGCACTCGGACTCGGAAAAGACGCACTCGCCCTGCCGACCGACACGCCGCCGGAGGAAAAGACAGAGACCGCTGCAGCCTCCGCGGGCATCCCGGCGGAGCTCTCCATTGACGTGATCCAGCCCAACCGCTTTCAGCCGCGCCGCGAGTTCGACGAGGCAGCACTGGAGGAGCTGCGCGAGTCCATTGCGCAGCACGGCATCCTCCAGCCCGTTACCGTTCGCGACATCGGCGCGGGCAAGTACGAGCTCATCGCGGGCGAGCGGCGTCTGCGTGCCGCCAAGATGGCAGGGCTCACGACCATTCCTGCGATTTTCCGCACAGCAAACGACGCGGAAATGGCAGAGATGGCACTCATCGAGAACCTCCAGCGCGAGGATCTCAATCCGATCGAGGAGGCACACGCCTATCAGCGGCTCCTCACCGAGTTCAAACTCTCACAGGAACAGCTCGCGCGCCGCGTCGCGCGCAGCCGCTCGGCAATCGCGAACAGCGTCCGCCTCCTGCGCCTCGCGAAAGAGGTGCAGGCATTCATCGCGAACGGCGTTCTCACCATGGGACAGGCACGTCCGCTCCTCGCACTCGAGACCGCTGCGCTGCAGCGTGAGGCGGCAGAGTACATCCAGGAGCACGAGCTCTCGGCGCGCGGCGTCGAGGCGCTCGTCAAACGCCTGGCGAAGGATCCGAATGCACTCAAAAAAGCAGCACCGCCAAAGCCAGAGAAAAAGCCGGATCTCTTCGTCCGTGAAGCAGAGGAGCGCCTGACGCGCAGCCTCGGCACGAAGGTACGCATCCAGACGGGGCGCGAGGAGGGGAAGGGGCGGCTCGAAATCAGCTACTTCTCCGCCGAGGATCTGGAGCGCCTGCTGTCGCTCCTGACCACATCGGCAGACGGCGCAGCAAAGGAGGACAAGCGTGCGGCACTGCGCGCATTCTCCACGCAGAAATTCACCGTATAGGATGTGCGGCGTGCCGTCTGCCGCCCTCTGGGGCACATCCGCCTCCGCCCATGGGGGACGGAGGAAAGAAGGGAAGAGAGAACTTGTTTTTTAGTAATCTAGTGAAGTCGATCGAAGCACATGATGCAGCCCTCCTGCTCACCGCGCTGCTCCTGATCTTCGTCCTGCTCATCCTCGTCATCTACGTCATGGTACGGCTCTCGACGATGAGCAGCCGCTACCGCGCGATGATGCGCGGCTCGAGCAAGGACGATCTCGAGGGGATGCTGATCCAGCACGTGCACACGGTGGAGGAGGTCGCGGCAACGAACGCACGCATCCTCGAGGAGAACGAACTGATCCGACAGTTCATCCGCCAGTCGCTCGTGCGCGTCGCCTCCGTGCGGTTCCGCGCCTTTGAGGACATGGGTGGCGACCTCAGCTATGCCGTCGCCCTGCTCGATGCGAACAACGACGGCGTGATCTTCTCCAGCATCTTTGCCCGCGAGGACTCGCGCAGCTACATCAAACCGATCAAAAACGGATCGTCGGACTACCCGCTGAGTGACGAGGAAAAGGACGTACTGAAGGAAGCCATGGCAAAACCGCTGCCCATCCAGTACTGAGAAGATATCAACGGACATAAACCTGCTGTGTCACAGCAGGTTTTCATATTCTTTGGATAGGATAGGGAAATAGGGATCGGACAGAAACATCTCGATGGGAAGAGGGGGACGCGTTGAGCGAAGAACAATCACGCTATAAACTGCAGCTGGTGGATCGGGAAACGGACACGACGCACACCGTGCGCCTCTCGCTGCGTGCCCTGCGCCTGCTCGCCGTGGGCGCGGGCGCGGGGGCGGCACTCGTCGCCGTCGGCTCGATTTTCTCCATCTACACCCTCACGCATGCCTACCTCCACGAGGAGGAGACGGCACAGCTGCGCGAGGCGAACCGCATCCAGCAGGAGCAGATCCTCCAGATCGCCAAAAAGACCTCCGCGCTCGGGCAGGAGGTCGATGCCCTCCAGCGCACGGAGGATGGGCTGCGCGCTCTCGTCGGCGCCCCGCCGGCAGAGGCGGACGGCGCAGCAGCGGCAGGGGAGACCGCGCCGGCACCGACGGGCGGCGCACCGCACGCACTCACCACCGATGAGGTCGGCGAGGCACTCACGATGCTCGAGGAACGCATCACAGCACGCCGCAGCTCCCTTGGACAGCTCGCCGTCACAATGCAGAAGGACGTGCCGGGGGCATCCTCCTTCCTAGGTGACGATACACCCGTCACCACCCCGACGGGCTGGCCGACGGACGGCTTCATCAGCTCGGGCTACGGACTGCGCTGGAACGGCGCAGAGTTCCATCAGGGCATCGACATCGCCGCCGAGATGGGCACGCCCATCGTTGCGACGGCGGACGGCGTCGTGACCCTCGCGGGCTGGAACGCGGGCGGCTACGGCAACATGGTCGACATCGACCACGGGAGCGGCGTCTCGACACGCTACGGACACGCCTCGGCGGTCGTGGTGACCGCAGGACAGCGCGTGCGGCGCGGACAGATCATCGCCTACGTCGGCTCGACGGGGCACTCCACGGGGCCGCATCTGCACTATGAGGTGCGCCTCAGCGGACAGCCTGTCAACCCATCCTCGTATTTATGATCCATCCGTGCTTTCGTAAGAAAAAGGAGACACTATGAAATCCATCACCTGCCTGCTCGCCGCAGGAATCCTCCTCCTCCCCGCCAGCGGGATGGCTGCCGCACAGGAGGCAGAGATCCACGCCGTCATGGCGGCGGAGGAAAGTCACACAGAGAACGCCGCTGCCCCCGCAAAAGAAGATGGCGGGGTGTCATCTGCCGCCGCGCGTGCGGAGACGTCAGAGGAAAAGGACGATGCGACGCACGACGATGCACTCGACAAGGAGATGGAGGCGGTCGGTGATGGCGACAGCCATGCTGACGCAGCAGGGAAATCGGATACGGATCATGCGCGGGAGACGAAGCCTGCGGCGAACGCTGATGCGCCTGCTGCGGCAGACACCGCGACGGATGCGGATACTGCCCCCGGAACCATCGGCTTTATCACGGAGCTGCCGGAAGACGAGACCAATGCATCGGTGAACAAGCCGCGCATGACGGATGCGGCAGATACTGCGGCGCATCGGGGCACAGAGCATCCCGCTGCCGCACCAGCGGACGGAAAGACGGCAGAGAAGGCGGACAAGGCGGCCGGGCAGAAGCATACCGTAGGCAAGACGGCGGACAGCAAACACGCGGCGGATAAAGCCGCCGTCGCCGCAGCCGCAGCGGCAAAGCGCGAGGCATACGGCAAAGAGACGGCGATCGAGCCCGTCACGCTGAAGGACGGCGACTGGGTCTTCATCGAGGGCGACGAGCGGCGCGGCTGGTTCTTTGACCGCAGCCACATGAAGCGCAACGCCGACGGCTCCATCTCCTACTGGCAGCTCATCCTCTACAACAACCTCGGTCGGGCACAGTTCGCCGAGGCGATGAAGAATGCGGACTACGAGCACCTCGGCTACACCATGCAGCGGCGCGTGCTCAGCCCGAAAAAGGACGCCATCAGCACCTAT
The DNA here is from genome assembly GCA_015265235.1 of Selenomonas sp. Classification (GTDB taxonomy): domain Bacteria; phylum Bacillota; class Negativicutes; order Selenomonadales; family Selenomonadaceae; genus Centipeda. The sequence goes on from JABZYJ010000115.1 coordinate 5,550, forward strand.
GAGATCCTCGCCTACGACGGGAATAGTGCACTCATCACGGAGAGCAGCCGCGAGGGACACCGCGCTGTGATCCGCGCGAACACCATGACAGAGAAAGAGCGCGACGCCGTACGGCAGGAACTGCGCCGAAAGAAATAACAGCGAGGGACGCATCTCCCCTGTGCATCATCACCGATGCTGGGAGGGATGCGCCCCTTTTTGAGCGCATCAACCGGAGAGACAGCCCTTATCAGCCACGTATAAATCGCGAAAAAACTATAATAAACCGATATAATTATTGTGTATGTTGAGAATAGTTTTCGTATATTGACAGTCCTTTTTCACTCTGTTAAACTGTTCTTAATTACATAGGTATAGGG
>JABZYJ010000116.1 GCA_015265235.1 Selenomonas sp.
CCAGCTCTGCCATGCTGATCTCGGGATGGGCGCGCCGCATCTCTGCCGTCTCGCGCAGGTCGGCAGGAAGCGCGGCGAGCCGTCCGCTGCGCGCCAGCCGCTCAATCGCCGCGAGCTGATCTGCTGCGGCATCCACCGCACGCTGGAGGTTCGCCGTCTCGACGTTGACGAGGCGGTTCACCTGTGCGCGCACTTCCTTGAGGTTGCGCGCGACCTCAATCTCCTCTGCCGCCTCCTCCGCGCCGATGAGCGAGAGGAAATCCATGACGGCATCGCCCTCTTTGAGATAGACAACGTACATCTCGTGGCGGTCGGTCAGCCCGACAGGAAAATGCAAGCGACGCAGGAGTGTATGGAGTGCGCGCGCCATCTCCTCGCTCCGCGCCGTGATCTCGAGGTGGCACGCTGCCTCGGGACGATTGACGCTGCCGCCGCCGAGAAATGCACCGCGCAGATAGGCGGCGCGACAGCACTTTTTGCGCAGCAGGGCGAGATCGCTCGTGCTGCGCAGGCTCCCCCCCGCAAAGCCGAGCTGCGCAAGCAGCGGCGTCACGGCTGCGCCGGCGGCAATATTGACGATGTAGGTGCGCCGCCGCAGCTGCGGCATGCGCTCCATCGCGACGGAGGTCTCAATCGCGCCGTCCATCGCGCGCAGCAGACGGATGACGCGGCGCGCTACGGCAGCACTCGCCGCCGTAAAGCGCAGCCCCGCCCCGCGCGCACCGTCCGTCTGCACGGAGGCACCCATGCGCAGGAGTGCCGCGAGCTCTGCCGTCTGACAGCAGGCACGGTCGACATCCGTGCGCGAGAGCGCATTTTTCACATCCGCAGCAAAGGACGGCATCTCAGTTCACCCGAAAGTCGTAGACCATGCGCATGACGTTGCGGCTGAGCTTGTCGGGATCGTGGCGCACGGCATCCGTTTGACTAATGATGTCCGCCGCAACGAATCCGATGCCGAGGGCGTTGATCGCCTCCTCGTCCACGGCGACGGGGTAGATGTCCTGTGCGGCGTACTGTTTGCGCAGCTCGGCAGAGATCGGCGCGTTATTGACGAGCATGAAGTCGATCGTTCCGCGCCCTGCGTGCTTGAGGATTGCCTCTGCGTGCATGGACGCCGTATAGCCATCGGTCTCACCGGGCTGGGTCATCACGTTGCAGATGTAGATCTTGAGGGCGTTGCTTTTGCGCAGCTCCTCGGCAACACCGCTGACGAGGAGGTTCGGCATGATGCTCGTATAGAGACTGCCGGGGCCGAGGATGATCGCATCCGCCGTGCGGATCGCCTCGAGGGCGGAGGGCACAGGCGCGACATCCTGCGGGAACAGGCGCACGCGGCGGATGCGTCCCGGCACCTCGGGGATGCGTGACTCGCCCTCGACGACTGTTCCGTCCTCGAGGATCGCGTCGAGCCGCACGGACTCCTTCGATGCGGGCAGGACACGCCCCTTGACCGCGAGAACCTTCGAGGACTCGCGCAGTGCCGTCTCCATGTCGCCCGTGACCTCCGCCATCGCCGCGAGGAAGAGATTGCCGAAGCTGTGTCCCGCGAGGTCGCTTGAGCCCTCAAAGCGGTGCTGAAAGAGTTTTTCCATCAGCGGCTCGGTATCGGCAAGCGCGACGAGACAGTTGCGCAAATCGCCCGGCGGGATGATGCCGAGCTCCTCGCGCAGACGCCCCGAGGAGCCGCCGTCATCCGCCACCGTCACGACGGCAGTCACGTTGCTCGTCAGTTCCTTGATACCGCGCAGGAGCACCGAGAGCCCATGTCCGCCGCCGATCACCGTGACGGTCGGGCCACGGCTGAGCCGCGTTTTTTCATAGACCATATCCACGAGACGCGCTGACGTGCCCTCGGGCATCAGGGCCGTGATGACGGAGCGGATAACGTGGCGCGTTGCCACGAGCATGAGGACGCTGCCGACGAGGAAGGCAAGTGCGCCTGCCACTGCCGTGAAGCCGTAGTCATAGCTGCCCTGCCATGTATAGACAAAGCGGAAGATCGCCTCCTCGATGGCGTCGATGTACTTATAGTTGAAGATCAGTGCAACGCCCAGTCCGACAAGGAGCGTGCCCAGCGCAAAGACAAAGAGCCAGCGCTTGAACCCCATGCCGGGATAGAGCCATTTTATCAGATGCATGGATTCGTCATCCCTCGCTCACGTGTTCCTGCACCTCATTCTTCATGAGGTCACGATGTTCCAGTCGTGCCGCGTAGTGCTTCTTGATGCGGTCGTAGAGATGCTTTGCAATAAAGACACTGCGGTGCATCCCGCCCGTACAGCCGACGGCGATCACGAGCTGGCTTTTCCTCTCCTTCACATACTGCGGCAGGAGAAAATCGACGAAGTTGTCGAGATGTTCCTCGAACTTCTGCGTCACATCCCATGACTCGATGTAGGACGCGACCTGCGGAACAGTGCCGCTCTTGCTGCGGAGAGAGTCGATGTAGAACGGGTTCGGCAAAAAGCGCACGTCGAAGACGAGATCGGCATCGAGTGGGATGCCGTACTTAAAGCCAAACGAAAGGATGTTCACGCTCATCTGCGCATCCGCGCCCGGCGCATCGTAGTGGCGGCGGATGATGTCGCGCAGCTCCGCCTTACGCAGTTTCGATGTGTCGACGATCTGCGTCGCACGTTCCCGTATGGGCGCGAGGCGGTTCCGCTCGCGCGTCACGCCCTCGGAGATGCGCGCATCAGGAGCGAGCGGATGCGGCCGCCGCGTCTCCTTGTAGCGGCGGATGATCACGTCGTCCGAGGCCTCGATAAAGAGCAGCTCGTAGGGCACGCCGCCCGCATCCAGCTCACCGAGCACGCGCACAAAGTCGTCGAAGAACTCGCGGCTGCGCGTGTCCACCACGATGGCGGCACGGCTGATCTGCCCGTGCGTCTCACGGCAGAGATCAATGAACTTTGGAATGAATACCGGCGGGAGGTTGTCCACGCAAAAGTAGCCGAGATCCTCCATATAGCGCGCGGCGAGCGACTTTCCGCCGCCCGACAGTCCCGTCACGATCACGGGACGGAATTTCTCTGCGGGATGTTTCATATCCATCATCGTCACCCCTTACAGTACAAATTTTTCTACGGCGGCGGCAATCCCGTTTTCATCGTTGGATGCCGTGACATAGGATGCATGCTCCTTCGCCACGGGGAGGCCGTTCGCCGGGACGACAGAGAATGCGCCCATCGAGAGCATCTCCACATCGTTGTCCGCATCGCCTGCAACCATGACCTCGTCCATGGTCAGCCCCAGCGCGTCGGCGAGGGCGCGCACGCCGACCGCCTTGCTCGTGCCGGGCGGCGTGATGTCGACGCTCGTCCCCGTGTTCTGCTGGCCACAGACGGCATCGCCGAACGCCTCCGCCACGGTGCGTGCATGATGGGCAATCCCCTGATCGAGGTCGCGCAGGACGAACTGCGGCACCTCATCGACGTAGCGCAGGTAGTCCTCCCCCGCCGCATGGACGCGGAAATTCGCCGTCGTCCGATAGGCAGTGAAATAGTCCTCCCGATACGTGGGCGCATAGATCTCCGCCCCGCTGTACCAGTTCACATACCAGTCCCGCGCATAGCAGAACGTCAGGAACTCCCCGACAAATGCGGGGTCAAAATAGCGGGCAAAGAGCGGCGCCTCCGCCCCCGTGCCGACGTATGCTCCGTTGCAGCAGACGACGGGCGCACGCGAGCCGAGCAGCCGCGCAAAGTGGAGCGCGGAGCACAGCATCCGCCCCGTCGCAATGGTGACGGTGACGCCGCGCGCCATGGCGCGTGCGAGGATGTCCTTCGTCCGCACCGTGATCGTCTTGTCCGAGGTCAGGAGCGTGCCATCGAGATCGAGTGCGATGAGTTTGATCGCCATGCCTTCACCCTCTCCGCATCGGAACGGGTGCATCCGCACCCATGCCGAGCACATACGTATAGATTGCCGCCGCAAGGCCATTCTCAGCGCAGGACAGCGTCTCGCAGTCCGCCTCCGCCTTGACCTCGGGGAAGGCGTTCCCCATTGCAACGCTCGTGCCTGCCGCCTTCAGCATCGGCAGGTCATTGTACGCATCGCCGATCGCCATTGTCTCCGCAATGGGGATATCCAGCTTTGCCGCGAGTGCCGTGAGCGCCGACGCCTTCGAAACGCCCTTCACGACGATCTCGACGAGCCGATCCGCCGAGCGCGTCACGTCGATCTGCGCACCGAACGCACCTAGGATCTCCTGCGCGCGCGCCTCACTCACGTCGCGCCCCTCCGTCACGAGGAGCAGCTTGCAGTTCCCCGCGAGATGCGCGAGCATCCCGTCCTGTCCGACCGCCTCGCCCGTGAGTTTCTGCGAGTCCTCGTAGAAGCGCGACTCCTCGCAGGCGGCGGCGTAGCGGAGCACGCCCGCGCTGTAGCTCTGGATGTACCAGCCGCGCGCCTGAGCGAATGTGATGATGTCGCGTGCGAGCGACGGGTCGAGGGCGTACTCCTCATAGACGCGTCCGCTCGGGCTCTTGATGAGCGCCCCGTTGTAGGCGATGATCGGCACATCGACGCCGAGTGCCTCAGCGACGGGCAGTGCCGCCTCGAACATGCGCCCCGTCGCAATCGTCACGGTAATCCCCGCGCGCACGGCACACTGTACCGCTGCGATATTCTCTGCTGAAACGACATTGCCGTTTGGCAGCATCGTACCGTCCAGATCCGACACAAATAACTTTACCGCCATAGTAGTCTCCCCTCCGTATCCATTTCCCAAGCATTCCTCCTGCACATCCCACGGGAAACTGCTGACAAAATCATTTCCCCTATGCTATAATCATCTCAATCAAGAAAGGAGCGTTCCTGTGCTCAGCATCTTTCGCCAACTGATCGTCGTCGTCGCCCTGCTCCTCATCCTCGTCGGCATCTTCGGGCTCTCGTACACGTACCGCATCGATCATCGCAGTGCGCGCAGTCTCTCTGCGTACGCGACCATTGATTTTCGCGCATCCTATACCGGAGAGGGACGGCTCGAGGGCGCGACGTTGTCCCTGCTCGACTATCGCTACGACGGTGCGAAGTTCCTGCCCGACGTCATCCTCTACACCGACGGAGCGGCGTGGGAGATGAAGGCGGCGACAAAGTATACGCCGCATCCCGTAGAGGGCGCGGACAGCCCCTACAAGAACGAGAACAAGATGTTCCTCGTGTTCCCGCGCGCCAGCCTGCCCGCCATCCGCAAGGCAGTGAGCATCCGGCTGCGCTTCTATTACGACAACGGGCAGACCATCGACCTCCCGCTGAACGAGTCCGACCTCGCCTATTGGCAGCGCGAGCTCAGTCAGGGGATTTAAGGAAGCACTGATAAATGCAATGATTCCTTATTTATTGTACTGTGATAAAAAACATTCGTCAAGGCAGGACTGACCATGAAGAAAAATGACCTCATACTGATCGCTGCGCTGCTCCTCCTCTGCGGGATCGGCGCAATATTTTTTGCGCTGCGCACGGACGGTGCAGCACGTCACGCGGTCATCACGCAGGACGGCACACAGCTCTATGACATCCCGCTCACGGGACACACGGGGACGGAGGACATACAGATTGCGGATGCACACGGCGAGAACACGATCCGCATCGAGGGGGAGAGCATTTCTGTTATCCATGCGGACTGCCCCGATCAGGTCTGTGTGCGGACAGGACGCGCAGAGAAAAAGGGGGACGTGATCGCCTGCCTCCCGCATAAACTCCTGATCGAAGTGAAATGACATGAGACCGCTTCGTCTTACGGCGCGCATCGCCCTCCTCACCGCGCTCTCCCTCATCCTCTTCCTCCTAGAGGGCTTTCTCCCCCTGCCGCTGCCCGTGCCGGGAGCGAAACTCGGGCTTGCCGCCATCGTCACCCTCGTTGCGCTCCGCATCCTGCCGCGCACGCGCGACG
>JABZYJ010000117.1 GCA_015265235.1 Selenomonas sp.
TTTAAGAAGTCCGCAGGTATTTAGGCAGATAAACACACGATCACTTGCGTAACGAGGCGTTTGCGTGGAGCACACATAACGGACTCTACAGATATTAAGACTTACAGCCCGGCTTCCTTCTTCAACGCCGCCGCCTTGTCCGTCTGCTCCCACGGCAGATCGACGTCCGTGCGCCCGAAGTGTCCGTACGCCGCCGTCTGACGATAGATGGGACGGCGCAGGTCGAGCATCTTGATGATGCCCGCAGGGCGCAGATCAAAGGTTTTCTTGACGAGCTCGACGATTTTCTCCTCATCAATCTTACCCGTGCCGAATGTCTCGACCATGATGGAGACGGGATGTGCCACGCCGATGGCGTAGGCAAGCTGGATCTCCACGCGGTCAGCGAGCCCTGCCGCGACGATGTTCTTCGCCACGTAGCGCGCCGCATACGCCGCACTGCGGTCTACCTTTGTGGGATCCTTGCCCGAGAATGCACCGCCGCCATGGCGCGCCCAGCCGCCGTAGGTATCGACGATGATCTTGCGCCCCGTGAGCCCCGAGTCGCCGTGCGGTCCGCCGATGACGAACTTGCCCGTCGGATTGACGAAGTACTTCGTCTCTGCGCGCAGGAGTTCTGCCGGGATGATCTCCTTGATGACCTTCTCGATCATGTCCTTGCGGATCGTTGCGAGATCAACGGCCTCGTCGTGCTGGGTCGAGATGACGACCGTATCGACATAGACGGGCTTACCGTCCTCATAGGCAACGGTGACCTGCGTCTTGCCGTCGGGACGCAGATACGGGAGCATCCCATTCTTGCGCACCTCGGTCAGGCGGCGTGCCAGCTTGTGAGCGAGCACGGTCGTGAGCGGCATATACTCGGGCGTCTCGTTCGTCGCATAGCCGAACATCATGCCCTGATCGCCTGCGCCGATCGCCTCTGCCGCGTCCATATCGCCCTCACGCGACTCAATCGCGCGGTCAACGCCCTGTGCAATATCCGGCGACTGTTCATCGAGCGAGACGAGGATGCCGCAGGTGTCGGCGTCAAAGCCATAGCTGGCGTTCGTATAGCCGATCTCGCGCACGGTCTGACGGATGATCTTCGGGATATCGACATAGCACGAGGTCGAGATCTCACCGACGACGTGCGCCTGTCCCGTCGTGACGAGCGTCTCACAGGCAACACGTCCCATCGGATCCTGTGCAAGGATCGCGTCGAGGATGCTGTCCGAGATCTGGTCGGCGAGTTTGTCCGGATGTCCTTCGGTGACGGACTCGGACGTAAAGAGCATTTTCTTCATGTAGAACCTCCCCTAATTCGTAACTCCCTCTCCATTTCCCATAGGAAAAGCCTCCCGCTGAGATGTGGGAGGCTGTGATTTCTGCCGCTCTCATCTCATAGGCGCTCCGCCTATAGGAATTGGCACCGTTGGCACACATTGCCATGGTTGCCGCAGCTTCATCGGGCCATTCCCTCCACTGCTCTGGATGAGGTATATTCATTTCTATGTAATGTATTATAGTGAACGCCATTCACTTTGTCAAGGAGGAATTTCACCGTGTGCGGATTACTGCCTCCAGCCGGTCGAGGATCACACCCGCGAGCGCGGACTTCGCCATCATGGGGCACTCCTCCATGCGTCCATCTGCGTAGAAGATCTGGGCATGATTCGTCGGCGTGCCAAAGCCTGCATTCTGCTCCGCGACGTTGTTCGCCACGATGAAGTCAAGGTTCTTCTTCTGGAGTTTGGCACGCGCATACGCCTCCACGTTTTGCGTCTCTGCCGCAAAGCCAACGAGCACCTGATGCGTCTTTTTCTGTCCCAGTTCATAGAGGATATCGGGGTTGCGCGTCAGTGTGAGCGTCAGCGTTCCCTCCGATTTCTTGATCTTCTGCTCTGCCATCTCTGCAGGACGATAGTCAGCAACCGCCGCCGCCTTGATGACCGCATCCACGCTGTCATAGTCGGCGAGCACTGCCGCATACATCTCGCGCGCCGTACGCACGTCCACGCGCCGTACACCTGCGGGCGTTTCGAGCGGCGTGGGGCCGGAGACAAGGATGACCTCTGCGCCGCGCTGCGCTGCCTCTGCCGCAACGGCATAGCCCATGCGTCCTGTCGAGCGGTTGCCGAGGTAGCGCACGGGATCGAGCGGCTCCTCCGTCCCCGCTGCGGTCACGAGGATGCACCGCCCTGCGAGGCTCTGCACACGCGCAAAGTGCTCCTTGACGACGCGTACGATCTCCTCCGGCTCAGGCAGACGCCCTGCGCCCGTCGTGCCGCAGGCAAGCATCCCTACAGCGGGAGGGATGATCTGGACACCACGCGCGGCGAGCCGGCGCACATTCTCCTGCGTCACGGGATTCTCCCACATGACGGTATTCATCGCAGGAGCAAAGAGCAGAGGGGCACGCGTCGCGAGCAGCGTCGTCGTCAACATGTCGTCGGCAATGCCCGCCGCCGCCTTCGCAAGGAAATTTGCCGTGGCGGGCGCGACGAGCACCATCTCGGCAAAGGAGGCCAGAGAGATATGTGCCACGTGATGCTGCGGCGCCCCCCACATGGTCTCTGCCACGGGCGCATTGGCGACCTCACGGAAGGTGAGCGGCGTGACGAAGGAGGCTGCCGCCCGCGTCATGACGACGCGCAGCTCCGCCCCTTCCTTGCGCAGAAGGCTCGCGACCTCAACCGCCTTAAAGGCGGCGATCCCGCCCGTCACGCCGAGAACGATGCGCCGTCCTGCGAGCGCGCCCATGTCAGACACTCTCCATGCAGAGGTTGTAGCTGATCTTGCCCTCGGCAATCTCCTCAAATGCGTTCGTGACATTCTTCGTCGAGCGCGCCCGCTCGGACTTGACGGGATCGCCCTCGAGGAGCTGACGCGCGCGCTTTGCTGCGAGCACCACCATGCCGTAGCGGCTGTCCACCTTCGTCATCAGCTCATCCGTCGAGGGATTGACCATGCCGATTTCTACATTCGTCTTCATTGTGCTTTCTGCCTTTCACATATCAAACTGGGTTGGGTTCATATCTGCACGCAGGCGCTCCGCCGCAAGGATGGTCTGTATCCGTGCCGTTGCATCCTCCACTGTGTCATTGAGCACAGCGTAACGATAGCGTCTGCCAAGCCGAATCTCGTCGCGTGCTGCGGCAAGCCGCCGCGCAAGACTCTCCTCGGACTCTGTGCCGCGCCCCGTAATGCGGCGGCGCAGTTCCTCAAGCGAGGGCGGCAGGAGGAAAATAAACGTGCCGTCGGGACATCGCTCCATCACATTCAGTGCGCCCTGCGTGTCGATCTCGAGCAGGATGTCCTCGCCTGCACTGCGGCGTGCCTCAATCGGAGCGAGCGGCGTGCCGTAGTAGTTGCCGTACACATCCGCGTACTCGAGAAACGCCCCCTCCGCAATCATCGCCTCGAACTCCGCACGCGTGCGGAAATAGTACTCGCGTCCGTCCTGCTCCCCCTCGCGCGGGGCGCGCGACGTGGCAGAGACCGAAAAGGCGACGCCGCGCTCCCGCGCAAGAAGCTCCTTGCAGACCGTCCCCTTGCCTGTGCCCGATGCCCCCGAGATCACAATCAGCAGCCCTTTTTTCATGTCTCCTCCTCCTTTCGCGTTCCCATGCGCCCTGCAATCGTCTCCGGCAAAAGCGCCGAGAGGACGATGTGCCCGCTGTCCATGACGACGACAGCGCGCGTCCGCCGCTTGTATGTCGCATCGATCAGCCGTCCCGCGTCGCGCGCATCCTGCACCATGCGCTTGGCGGACATGGAGGTCGGCGCGACGATAGCGACCATGCGTCCCGTCAGGACGATGTCGCCGAATCCAACATTGACCGTCTCCATCTGTCACTCCAAATTCTGCACCTGCTCGCGCAGCTTCTCCACCTCGTTCTTCATCGCGACGACCACCTGCTGAATGGCTGCACTGTTCACTTTAGAGCCAATCGTGTTCGTCTCGCGGTTGATCTCCTGCAGCAGGAAATCAAGCCGCCGTCCGACAGGCTCCTCCTCTGCGAGAATCGTGCGGAACTGGGCAAAGTGACTCGCCAGCCGAACGAGCTCCTCCGTCACATTCACGCGGTCGGCATAGAGTGCCGCCTCCTGCATGATGCGCGTCTCATCGGGCGTGACGGTGCGAAACTCCGCCAGCACCTCCGTGAGATGGGCACGGTAGTCCGCCACGATCTGCGGCGCATGCCGCTTCACCTCTTCGCGCTGCGCCTCGAGGCGCGCGAGACGCTTCTCAAAGTCGCGCACGATATGCGCGCCCTCAGCGAGGCGCATGACATCGAGTGCGTCGAGGGCGCGTGCGGCAGCATCCAGAAAGACCGTGCGCGCTCCCGAGAGATCTGCATCCTCACTGATCGTGATGACGCCCTCGTACGCCGCCGTCATACGCACGCCGTCCGACAGCGGTGCGTCCACCGCACGCGCCACACGGCCGAGCGCCGCATAATAGGCGCGGGCAAGCCCCTCGTTGACATGAACGGCATAGCGTTTCTCACTGCGATCCTCAAAGCTGACGTAGACATCGAGCTTGCCGCGCGCCACACGCGTACGGATGAGCTCCCGCAGATCGCCTTCCCATGCGCCAAAGGCACGCGGCATGTGCGGTGCGATCTCAAGAAAACGCTGATTGACCGCCTTCATCTCGACCACGACACGATAGTCCGCCGTCTCCGCCGTCCCCGCACCGTAGCCCGTCATACTCCTGCGCTGCGTACTCATCGTACCCCCGGCCACTCGCCCGTAAACACCCGCTCGGCAGGCCCCGTCATCACGATATGTCCGTCCTCACGCCATGCCACATGGATCACGCCGCCGTCCACCTCAATCGCCGCCTCACGGTCGAGTACATCGTTCAGCACACCCGCCGTCAGCGTCGCACACGTCCCTGTCCCGCAGGCGAGCGTAATGCCCGCGCCGCGTTCCCAGACGCGCATGCGCGCATGGCGGCGGTCGCGCACCTCGACAAACTCCGTATTGATCTTGCGTGGAAATGCCGCATGATGCTCAAACTGCGCACCGAGCTGTTCCAGAGGGAACCCCTCCGCATCGTCCACAAAGATCACGCAGTGCGGATTGCCCATCGAGACACAGGTCATCGCGTATTCCTTGCCGGCGACCGTGATGGGCTGCGCCACAACGCGCTCCGTGCCGAAGCCTGCCACGGGGATACGCTCCCCCTCGAGCACGGGAACGCCCATGTCCACAGCGACCGCCGACACCGTACCATCCTGCACAATGACGCGCGGCACCATCGTCCCCGCCAACGTCTCGACGGTGAACTCTTCCTTCGTCACGTACCCCTCTTCGTAGAGCCAGCGCGAAAAACAGCGGATGCCGTTTCCGCACATCTCCGGCTCCGTCCCATCGGGGTTGAACTCGCGCATCCGCACATCCGCCGTCTCCGAGGGGCACGCCGCCATCAGGCCGTCCGCACCGACGCCGAAATGACGGTCGCACATCTCGCGTGCAAGGACAGCGAAGTCCACTGGTTCATGATCGAGAAAATCCACGATCACAAAATCATTGCCGCAGCCCTGCCATTTGCTGAATTTCATAAAGTCCCTTTCCTTGTCGTATGATCTCCATTATTATAGTATGAATGACCTCTGTGCGCAAGGCACGCAGCCTGCCCTTTCTGCGATAAGGAATCGCTGATAAAATGAAGTCCGTCAGATTGGCGTAGATTTTTTCGTCCGATTGAGGCAGCAAACCGGACGCATAGCGAGGGCTATGTGGAGGATTTGCTAACGAAAAGCGGGCAAAAAAGATGCGCT
>JABZYJ010000118.1 GCA_015265235.1 Selenomonas sp.
GTCGGCGATGGCGTTCGGTTTTGATCCCGACCTCTCAACGTGGAGCCCGTTCCATGGAGCGGCGTATGCCGTCATCGAGGCCGTGGCGAAGATCGTCGCTGTCGGCGGCAGGGCGGATCAGGTGCGTCTGACGCTGCAGGAGTACTTTGAGCGGCTTGGCACGGATCCCGATAAGTGGGGCAAGCCATTTGCGGCGCTCCTCGGCGCGCTGCGCGCCCAGCATGAGCTCGGGATTCCTGCCATTGGCGGCAAGGACTCGATGTCCGGCACGTTCGAGCAGCTGAATGTCCCGCCGACGCTTGTCGCCTTTGCGGTGGCGACCGTGCCTGCGGATAAGGTGCTCTCACCGGAGTTCAAATACCCCGGCAACCGTGTCATCATGATTCCCGTTCCGTGTGACATGCAGGATCTGCCCGTCTTTGAGCGTCTGCGCAAGAACTTTGCAAAGGTGCATGAGCTGATCCACGGACAGAAAGTGTTCTCCGCGCAGAGCGTCGGCCGCGGCGGCGTTGCGGCGGCACTCTCGAAGATGTGCCTCGGCAACAACCTCGGCTTTAAGTTTACGACCTATATTCCGCAGGACGATCTCTTTAAGCCGCTCTATGGCACGATTCTGCTCGAGGTGGCATCCTCGTTCGACCTCAATGCGAACCTCGCGGGCATGGGCGCGGTCGAGATCGGTGTCACGCGCGACGTGCCGAGCATCATCACGGATCTCGACACCATTGTGCTCGCCGATGTCAAGACGGCGTACACTGAGCCGCTCGAAAAGATCTTCCCGACGGCGGTGCAGCATACGCATCGTCAGATCGATCGCCCGACCTTTGCACCCTATACGAAGGGGAAGCATAAGGGCAGCGGGCTCAAGATTGCAAAACCGCGCGTCTGCATCCCCGTGTTCCCGGGGACGAACTGCGAGTACGACTCGGCACGTGCGTGGGAGCGCGTCGGCGCGAAGCCTGAGATCATGGTCGTGCGCAACCTCACGCCGCAGGCGGTCGAGGAGACGGTGACGGCGATGGCGGAGGCAATCAAGCGCGCGCAGATCCTCATGCTGCCGGGCGGGTTCAGCGGCGGTGACGAGCCTGATGGGACGGGCAAGTTCATCGCGGCGATGTTCCGCGCGCCGCAGATTGCCGAGGCAGTACATCGACTCCTGCACGATCACGACGGTCTGATCCTCGGGATATGCAACGGTTTCCAAGCACTCCTGAAGCTCGGCCTCCTGCCCTACGGCGAGATTACGGATCTCGACGAGAATACGCCGACCCTGACGTACAACAACATCGGGCGGCATGTCTCGCAGACCGTGCGTGTGCGCGTCGCATCGAATCTCTCGCCGTGGCTCTCGGGCGTGGATGTCGGCGATACGCATACACTGGCGGTATCGCACGGCGAGGGGCGGTTCTATGCGGATGCTCGCACGGTGGCGGCACTGCGTGTACGTGGGCAGATCGCCACGCAGTACGTGAACGAGAAGGGCGAGCCGACGCTCGATCAGCCGTACAATCCGAACGGCGCGGTCAACGCCATCGAGGGCATCACGAGCCCCGACGGACGCATCTACGGGCGCATGGCACACGCCGAGCGCATTGGACCCAATATTGGCATGAATGTACCCGGTGAGATGAATCAGATGATCTTCGAGTCGGGCGCAGGATATTTTATACGATAAAAGACGAAAAACATTCCTCCCTCGTTTTAGGGAGTACGGATAAAACAGTCCTTCAGATTGGTGTAAATGTTTCGTCCGACAGGGAGGAAAACCGAATGCGGAGTGATGCTCTGCACTAGATTTCCGCCGAAGTGCGGGCAAAGAGATGTACTAAGATGCCAGTGCTGAGTGGATATCCGTGTTTCCTTTCATCCGTTGGACTAGAAAGCGCAGGAAAGCGATTTCCTGCGCTTTTTGTATGGATGGTCTTCGGCGGTTCGTCATATCGGCGGCATTGTCTTAGGGAATCACTGATAAAATGAAGCCCGTCAGATTGGCGTAGATTTTTTCGTCCGAACAAGGTGGAAAACCGGACGCAGAGTGGTGCTCTGTGGAGGATTTTCCGCCGAAGTACGGGCAAAAAAGATGCGTCAAGATGATGGTGCTGAATTTATCAGTGATTCCTTAGATGAAATATCGTTCGCAGAGCGCCTTGTACGCCGCCGCCCCCGTATCGGTCAGCAGATAGTAGCGGCCCGCGCGATGGAGGAGGTGCTGATCGATCAGCTCGCGGCTGACGCGGCGCACCTTCGATGCACTCCATTTCAGATGGTCGCCAATCTCGTTCGCGTGGTTTTCTGCACTCTCAACGCGTTCTGCCGTGTGTCTGCCGATGTGGAGCAGGAAGAGGTCGCGCTGCATCTGCCACATACTTCTTTTGCGACGGATGTATGTCGTGACAGCCCCCTTTGGCCCCATGAGCAGGGCAAGCAGGTAGACAAGCATATTTATGACCGCGCACAGCCCTGCAATCGAGGCATTCATATGCACGGCAAGCGCGTAGCCGAGCGCGGAGTTTGCCATGCTGACGAGGAGGGCGAGAAGGAGTGTGTGCGACAGATGCTTTGTAAAGAGCAGAGCCGCCGCACCGGGGGCGATGAAAAACGAGATGACGAGAATCGCACCGACCGCGTCGAATGCTGCGACCGTTGTGAGCGAGGTGAGCGACATAAAGGCGTAGAAGAGGATGCCCGTCGGTACACCGATGAGCCGTGCGTATTCGCCGTCAAACGCGGAGACCTTGAGCTCCTTGTAGAACACGGTGATAAACACTGCAATCAGGAGGGCGAGCCCGCCCATCTTGAGCGCGGCAGCGGGAATCTCCATGCCGCCGATCTCGACCGTGTTCAGCCCTGCATAGATGACTTCGCCCATGAGTACCATGTCGGTATCGAGGTGGGCATTCCCCGCATATTTGCTGATGAGAATGACGGCGAGCGCAAAAAGCAGGGGAAAGATGACACCGATCGCATCGTCGTATTTGACAAGGCGCGTTTTGCCGAGCAGCTCGACGAGGGACACCGTGACAACACCCATGAGCGCCGCACCGAAGAGCAGCCACGGCGAGCCGAGGTCATGCGTTACGAAGAAAGCGAGCACGATGCCGAGCAGAACGGTGTGGCTGATTGCGTCCGCCATCATGGAGAGACGGCGCAGGATGAGGAATACGCCGAGCGGTGCGCACGCTGCCGCCGTCAGCAGGAGTACGAGCAGTGCATCATCCATGTGTGCGCCTCCGTTTCAACACGCTGCCGAGGATGCCCTTTGTTCCGAAAACAATCGAAAAAAAGGCAATCAGCGAGGCGACAAGGATGATGGACGGTCCTGTTGACATTCCCTGTTCGAGCGTGCTGATGTACGTTCCGACGAGCGCGGAGACCGCACCGATGAGACTGCTCAGCAGGAGCACGCGTGCAAAGTTGTTCGACCACTGATTTGCCGCAACGCAGGGGATAATGAGGAAGGAGCTGATGAGGATTGCGCCGACCGCCTTGATCCCGATGCCGATGACGGCAATCGTCATGACGAGCAGGAGAAGGTTCAGCAGGCGGCAGGGCAGTCCGACGACCTCGGCATACTCCGCGTCAAAGACGAAGAGTTTCAGCTCCTTGTAAAAGAGCAGCAGGAGTGTGAGCACGAGGGCGGAGATGGCGGCGATCAGCAGGACATCCGCCTCGAGCATGTACGCCGCCTGTCCGAAGATGTACGTCCCGAGTCCCGCCTGTGACGCGCCCGCGTAGTCGGGATTTCCTTGGATAAAACTCTTGAGTGCCATACCAAGACCGAAGAAGCCCGAGAGGAAGATTGCGAGATTTGCATCGAGCCCCAGACGCTTGTCCCTGTGCGCGAGCTGGATGAGCGCGTAGCTTGCCGCACCTGCCAGAATTGCTCCCGCGAGGAGGATGACGGGGCTGCGTGTCGCGAATGCCATGTAGGCAAGGATGATGCCGGGGAAGGTCGAGTGCCCAATCGCATCGCCGATGAGGCTCTGCCCCTTGTAGACGCTGAATGCGCCGACAGGGGCGGCGGCGACGGCGAGGAGAACGCTGCCAAGCGCGACGATCTGAAAGGTGTAGTTCGTCAGAATGTCCATCGCTCACTCCTTCACGCGGTAGGCGCGCGCGAGTGCCGCCTCCTTATCGATGCCTGCGAGATAGCCCGATGCCTTTACCGTGCGGTTCAGCACGACGAGATAGTCGAAATAGGCATCGAGCGTGCTGAGATCGTGGTGGACGGCGATGACCGTGCGCTTTTCTTTCTGTAAATCCATAAACTTGTCCATGATGATGCGTTCCGTCGTCTCATCAACGCCCGCAAGCGGCTCATCCATGATGTAGAGCTGTGCGTCCTGCGCGAGTGCGCGCGCGATAAAGACCCGCTGCTTCTGCCCCCCCGAGAGCTCCGAGATCTGACGGTCGGCGAAGTCTGCCATCTTCATCTTGTCGAGTGCCTCCATCGCAAGCGCGCGATCCTCCTTGCCGGGGCGGTGAACGAGCCCCAGATGGGCATAGCGTCCCATGAGCACAACATCGAAGACCGTCGTTGGGAAGTCCCAGTGCACCGAGCCGCGCTGCGGCACATAGGCGATCTGTTTGTGCACGGCAGAGAGCGGCTTTCCCCAGAGCAGCACCGCACCCGAGACGGGCTTAAGGAGCCCGAGGATCCCCTTCAGCAGGGTGGATTTGCCCGCGCCGTTCGGCCCTGCGATCGCACAGCGCACGCACTCCGGCACGTCGAGGTCGATGTCCCAGAGCACGGGGGTATCGCGGTATGCCATTGTGAGATCTTCGATATGTATGACGCTGTTCGTTCCTTCCATTCTGCGTCCCTTCCAGCGATGTTTATTTCAGGTGCGAAACAATCAGATCGATGTTGCTGCGGTACATCGTGATATAGGTATCGCCCTTCTGGCCCTCGGGTGCAAGAGAATCCGAGAAGAGCTCATTGCCCTCACCGCCAACAATCTCGACATCGAAGCCCTTCGTCCTGCAGACCTCCTGCAGCTTCTTCATGCGCTCTGGGTTCGTCGTACTCTCGGCGAATACCGCCTTGACCTTGTGCTCGACAATGTAGTTTGCCGTCTTCTCGATGTCGGCATTCGCAACCTCGGAGTCCGTGCTGACCCCCTGCGGCGCGATGACATTCACGTGGTAGCGGTGGGAGAAGTAGTTGAACGCATCGTGCGGCGTGACGAGATTGCGCTGCCCCTCGGGAATCTGTGCGATCTTCTGTGTGATCTCGGCATCGAGCGCGTCGAGGTCTGCAAGATACTTCTTCAGATTCTCCTGAATCTCCTTTTCATGCGTGGGGAGCAGCTTGATGAGCTGCGCTGCCGCCTCCTCCGTTGCCTGCTTGTAGAGTGCGACATCAAACCAGAAATGCGGATCGACAATCTTCTTGCCGTCCTCCTCCATGTAGTTGATGTTTGCATCCGCGAAGTTCTTTGTCACGGCGATGCCCTTCTTCTCAAGCACCTCTGCCATCTTGCCCTCGAAGTGCAGGCCGTGGTAGAGGAGGAGATCTGCCTTCTTGATCTTCTCAAGGTCGGCTGGCTGTGCGACGTAGAGATGCGGATCCTCACCTGCGGGGATAATCAGCTCGATGTTCACATAATTGCCCGCGAGCTGCTTTGTCATATCCTGCAAAAATGAGGTTGTGACCGTTACGGTTTTCTTCGTGTCGGCCGCCTTGTCGCCGCCTGTGCCTCCTCCGCCGCAGCCGACGGCGATCAGTGCCGTAAGGGCAAGAGCGAG
>JABZYJ010000119.1 GCA_015265235.1 Selenomonas sp.
TTACCGATGCGAGGGCCGACATCTGCCTGATGAATGCGGGGGCTGCCATCTATATTGGGGGGAAGGCAGACTCGATTGCGGAGGGCATCGACACAGCACGGCGCGTCATTGCCGACGGCAGCGCTCTGCAGAAGCTGGAGGACTTTATCCGCATCTCTCAGTGATGCACAGGGGAAATGGAAGGACCTGAAGTAAATGAACGCACTTGAACAACTCAGTAATTTTGTCTCACGCTATATGGCGGTCTTTGTTGTCGTCATCGCAGGCATCGCTCTCTTTCAGCCATGGACGTTCCTCTGGAGCGTTCCATGGATCACGATTCTGCTCGGCATCGTCATGTTCGGTATGGGAATGACGCTGCGGTTTGCCGACTTTAAACTCGTTCTGCAGCGTCCGCGCGACGTCTTTATCGGAACGGTTGCCCAGTTCGGCATCATGCCTCTCCTCGCATGGGTACTGGCACAGGCATTTTCCCTTCCGCCGGAGCTTGCCGCCGGTGTCATTCTCGTCGGCACCTGCCCCGGTGGAACGTCCTCGAACGTCATGACCTACCTCGCGCGCGGTGATGTCGCTCTTTCCGTCAGCATGACCATGGCGTCCACCATTCTCGCGCCGATCATGACACCGCTCCTCACGCTCTGGCTCGCAGGGCAGTGGATTGACATTCCTGCGGGCAAGATGATGATCTCCATCGCACAGGTTGTCATCGCCCCGATCCTCCTCGGCCTTCTCATCAACCACTTCTTTGAGCGTCCTGTCCAAAAGGCCGTCAAGGTTCTCCCGCTCATCTCCGTGACGGCGATCGTCCTCATCGTCGGTGGTGTTGTCTCGGCTAACGCAAGCCGCATCATCGAGACGGGTGCTCTCATCATGGTCGTTGTCATGTGCCACAATCTCTTTGGTTATGCCCTCGGCTTCCTCGTAGCAAAGGCACTCCACATGGATATGGCAAAGGTCAAGGCGGTCTCCATCGAGGTCGGTATGCAGAACTCGGGGCTCGCCACATCGCTCGCCCTGCTCCACTTCGGCGCGGCAGCTGCGATCCCCGGCGCACTCTTCAGTGTCTGGCATAATATCTCCGGTTCACTCGCAGCGAACTACCTCGCTGCACGCATGAAAAAGCAGGGCTAGGGAAGTACTGAGCGCAAAGGAAGCGTATGGAGCTCCTGTTTTTATGATAGACGAAGCCCCCGTGAATGGTTCTTCACGGGGGCTTTTCCTATGCAGTATATGCAATTAGTGGTTGAACATATTGCGCAGGGCCTGCTTGTTGACCTCGCGGTTCAGCTGTGCAAGATGCTGCGTGAGCTTGATGCTCTTCGGGCAGACACGCTCGCAGTTCTGGCTGTTTCCGCAGCTCGTGATGCCGCCCTTTTCCATCAGCGCATTGAGGCGCTTCGGTGCATCGAACTTCCCGAGCGGATGCAGGTTGAAGAGCAGCGTCTGTGCCGTCGGCGCAGGTCCGATGAAGTCGGACTGCGGGCCGACGTTCGGGCACGCCTCGAGGCAGCAGCCGCAGGTCATGCAGTGCGACAGCTCGTAGCAGGTCTCTGCCGTGTACGGGTTCTGGATCGGTGCATCCTTGACGCCCCACGTACCATCCACCTCGACCCAGCCGCGAATGCGCTTGAGGCTCTCGAACATGACCGAGCGGTCGATGAGGAGATCGCGGATAACGGGGAACGTACGAGCCGGCTGCACGCGGATCGGCTGCGAAAGGTTGTCGATCAGCGCGCAGCATGCCTGCTGTGCACGGCCGTTAATGACCATCATGCACGCACCGCAAACCTTCTCCAAGCAGTTGCACTCCCAGACAGGGGGCGGAACGCGCTTGCCGTCAACCGTCACGGGGTTCTTCTGAATCTCCATGAGGGATGCGACGACGTTGAGGCCGGGACGATAGTCAACTTCGAACTCCTGCGTGTAGGGATTCTCGTTCGGTCCATCCTGACGCTCGATGATAAAACGAACTTTTTTCTGTTCTGCCATGACTTCTATCCTCCCTTACTCTTTCTTGGCAACGGCGTAGTTACGCGCACGTGCCTTGATGAGCGAATGCTCGAACTCCATGTAGCTGACCTGAGGCTCCTCAGTCTTCGGATCATAGTCCACGATGGAGGTCTTCATGAAGCGCTCATCATCGCGGCCGTAGAACATGAGCTCACCATCGGCATCCGTCATGCGCTCGCCCTTGTCGTCGAGAAGGATCTTGGCATGTGCGCCGCGGCTCTCATCGCGGCAGCGTGCCGCCTTCGTCACAGCCATCGCGTAGAGGATCATATTGCGGAGCTGGCGGACAAACATGGCTTCCTGGTTCGCCCATGTGCCGTGATCCGTCACGCCGATGTCGTCCCAGCGCTTCAGGATGCCCTTGAGTTTCTCAAGGCAGATGTCGAGGCCCTTGTTGTCACGCTCAATCGAGACGTAGTCATACATGATCTCGCCCATCTCCTGATGGAGCTTATGTGCGTTCTCGGAGCCCGTCATGTTGCGGATCTTATCGAACTCCGCCACGGCCTCCTTGCGTGCACTCTCGAGTTCTTCCTCGGTGAGTGCCGTGCCGAGCTCGCCGCTGCGCGCCCAGCGCAGTGCCTCGGGGCCAGCAATAAAGCCGGAGTAGGCAGCCGAGAGGAGCGAGTTTGCACCGAGACGGTTGGCACCGTGGTACTGATGATCGCACTCGCCCGCAGCCATGAGTCCCGGAATGTTCGTGTGGTGGTTGCGATCGACCCAGATACCGCCCATCGAGTAATGCACGGACGGGAAGATCTCCATCGGCACCTTGCGTGGATCCTGACCGACGAACTCAGAGTACATCTCGAGAATACCGCCAAGCTTGCGCTCGAGGTAATCCGCAGGGATATGGGAGAGGTCGAGGTAAACGCGGCGCTCATTGTTGATGCCGAGTCCCATGTGGACGCAGACCTTGAAGATCGCACGCGATGCAACGTCGCGCGGGACGAGGTTGCCGTATGCAGGATACATCTCCTCGAGGAAGTACCAGGGCTTGCCGTCCTTGTACGTCCAGACGCGTCCGCCCTCACCGCGGCAGGCCTCGGACATCAGACGGTTCTTATCCGATCCCGGAATCGCCGTCGGATGAATCTGAATGAACTCAGGGTTGCCGATATGTGCGCCCTGCTGATAGGCGGAGGAAACCGCCGAGCCGTTGCAGATCGTCGATGCCGTGCAGCGGCCGAACACCTGGCCGGGACCGCCCGTAGCGAGCATGACCACGTCAGCCGGGAATGCCTTGATCTCATTCGAGTTCATGTTCTGTGCAACAATGCCGCGGACGATGCCGTCCTTGTTCTTGATCGCACGGATGTATTCCCAGAACTCATACTTCGTGACCTTGCCCTTAACCTCCCAACGACGCACCTGCTCATCCAGTGCGTAGAGGAGCTGCTGGCCGGTCGTCGAGCCTGCGAACACGGTGCGCTTGTTCTTCTGTCCGCCGAAGTTGCGCAGATCCAGCACGCCCTCAGCCGTACGCGTAAACGGAACGCCCATGCGGTCAAACATCTTGACCAGCTTCGGTGCTGCCTCAACCATGCCCTTAACGGCGAGCTGGTCAGCGAGGAAGTCGCCGCCGTAGACCGTATCGTCAAAGTGCTCGTAGACACTGTCATGCTCGCCCTTGGTGTCCATGCAGGCGTTCATGCCGCCCTGTGCGCAGAGCGAATGCGAACGCTTCACCGGGCAATAGGAAAAGAGGTCGACCGTACCGCCGCCCTCACAGACCTTCATCGTTGCGAGAAGACCCGCCAGGCCGCCGCCGACGATGATAACCTTATTCTGTGGTACTTTAGCCATTCTTAGCTCTCCTTTGCTGCGGTTCTCACATGAAGTAGCTGCCCATGAAGGCAAGCGTTACAAGCGACATCAGCACGCAGAGTGCCATGGACAGCGCATTGATCACCGACTGTGCGCGCGGTCCCTTTGCGATGCCCCACGTCATGCAGAACGTCGAAATGCCGTTGCAGAAGTGGAAAATCGCTGCGATCATGCCGATGGTGTAAAGCACAGTGTGCAGGATCGCATAATCGCCGGTAACGAAGTAGGTGTAGAGCAGGTCATAGTTGATGTGCGTTCCCATGACGCCCTTTTCCCACACGCGCATAAAGCCAACATGCCAGATGAGGAACGGAATGAGCAGCCACGCCGTGTAGCGCTGCAGCGCAAACTGCCAGTTGCGGACATAGCCATAATTGCCGGGGTTGTTCTTCGCCTGCGCAGCGATGTAAATGCCATAGATCGCGTGGAAGAGGATCGGAACAGCGATGGCGAACACCTCAAGCCCATAGAACACGGGGCGCGGGATGAGATCCATCATTGCCAGCGCATCATTAAAGGCCTTTGCTCCTTGGAGCACCGTCGAGTTCGTAAAGACATGCTCGAAGAGGAACACGCCGATAACGACGAGTCCGACCAGTGAATGAAGGCGCCGCATGTAAAAGGTTGTGTGGAACATTTCATACCTCCTGAAATATGTTGACCTTAGGAGCCGCAGCCCCGGCACCGTGCCGGAGCCGCGCCCCCGAATGATTTGTCATGCGCCAAACCATCGGCATGAACACGCATATTAGAGTCTGCGATAGGGCTTCTGTCCCATTTCATAGAAGTTATTTCCCTCGGAGTCGATGACGACGATGCAGGGGAAATCCTCGACCGTCAGCTTTGCAACGGCCTCGGGACCAAGCTCGGGGTAGCCCACAACTTCATACTTCTTCACGGACTTCGCGATAAGGGCTGCGGCACCGCCGACAGCAGCGAAGTAGGTGACGCCATGCTTCTTCATTGCCTCGACGACCTCAGGCGAGCGCGAGCCCTTGCCGACCATGCCCTTGATGCCCTGTGCGAGCATCGTCGGCGTGTAGGCGTCCATACGGCCGCTCGTCGTCGGCCCCGCCGAGCCGATCGGATCGCCCGGCTTTGCCGGCGTCGGTCCGAGATAGTAAACAATCTGATCGTGCCAGTCCACGGGCAGCGGCTCGCCCTTTGCGAGGGCTTCTGTCATCGCCTTGTGTGCGGCGTCACGCGCGCTGATGATCGTTCCCGTAATCAGAACACTGTCGCCCGCCTTGAGCTTACGGGACATTTCCTCCGTAAACGGAGTGGTAATACGGATACTTTCCGCCATTGAGTATTCCTCCCTAAAGATAATACACAGAATCTGCTCCTCAGAATGCAGCGATTCGCTTAGAGGACGCGATGCGCATGCCGGAGCGCATGGCAGCAGATCGTGACCGCAACCGGGAGACCTGCGATATGCGTCGCGCCCCACTCAATGTTTACGGCGAGTGCCGTCGTCGTGCCGCCCAGCTGGGGCCCGATACCGGTCTTGTTGATCATCTCGAGGAGCTCTTCCTCCAGCTTTGCATACTCGGGCATGGGATGACGCTGATTGATCGGGCGCGTAAGGGCCTTCTTCGAGAGGAGTGCCGCACGATCCATCGTGCCACCGATGCCGATGCCGACGACCTCCGGCGGGCAGGGATTCGGGCCGGCGTGCTGGATGATCTCCATGACAGCCTTCTTCACACCCTCGACGCCATCAGCCGGAACGAGCATTTTCACACCGGACTTATTCTCCGAACCGAAGCCCTTCGGTGCGATCGTAATGCTGAGGCGGTCACCCGCGACGATCTGCGTGTAGATGACCCCCGGCGTATTG
>JABZYJ010000011.1 GCA_015265235.1 Selenomonas sp.
CCTACCTGCAAAAGCAGCTGCCCGCGACCGATGCCGCCGTGCGCCTCCCCATGCGGCGGCAGGACATCGCCGATGCCATCGGTACGAGCCTGAAGACGGTCAACCGCAGCGTCGAACGTCTCCGCGCAGAGGGGATACTCTCCCTTGACCGCGGCAAGATCGCCCTCACGCCCGACCAATGTGCGAAGGTGCGGACAATGGATGTGCACCAAAAAACATAGGGATCCTGCGGCACTTATTCTGTGATACAAGAAAAGGGCGCTGCGCGAAGTTTTTAGCTTCGTGCAGCGCCTTTTCGGTGCCCCTTCAACCTCGGACGCGGTTCCCTTCCCCGTCATGGTGGGGAAGGCTTAGCTTAGAAAGTAGAAGGCGGGCAAAGCGATTATGCGTTTTCCCTCTTGCGCTTCGACCGATAGCCGAGCCAGAGCACGATCAGCCATACGGGCAGGATCGGCACGGCAATCTGCATCCCGGGGATCTGTGCCATCATGATGACAACTCCCGCGAGGAAGATGAGACAGAGGTAGTTGATCCACGGATAGAACGGTGTGCGGAATTTGATCGGCTTTCCCTCACGCGCGCACTGTCTGCGGAATTTCAGATGGGTGACGACGATGGTCGTCCAGCTGATGACCGCCGCACAGGTCGCAATCGCGATCAGGTAGAGAAATGCGTCCCCCGGGAAGAAGTAGTTGAGAAAGACGACAATGAGCGTCATCCCCGAGGAGATGAGGATGCCGCGCACGGGCACGCCGCGGTGCGAGAGCTGGCAGAGTGCCTGCGGTGCATCACCGCGCTGTGCGAGTCCGTAGAGCATACGGCTGTTGCTGTAGATCGCGGAGTTGTAGACCGAGACTGCCGCCGTGAGCACGACGAAATTCAGGATATGGGCCGCCGCAGGGATGCCGACGTTACGGAAAATCTGGACGAAAGGACTCGCGTCCGCACCGACCTCGTTCCACGGCCAGAGAGCCATAAGAATCGCCATGGTGCCGACGTAGAAGATGAGGATACGCCAGATCACCTGGTTGATCGCCTGTGGGATGGTGCGGTCGGGATCCTCCGCCTCTCCCGCTGTGATGCCGATCAGCTCAATGCCGCCGAACGAGAACATGACGACCGCCGTTGCGAGGAGGAAGCCCCACCAGCCGTTCGGCAGGAATCCCCCGTGCGCCCAGAGGTTGCTGACGTTCTCAGGGAACGGTGCGCCCGTCACGAGCAGCCAGCCGCCGAGCCCGATCATGAGCACAATCGCCGTGATCTTGACGAGTGCCATCCAGAACTCCATCTCGCCGTAGGCACGCACATTCGTGAGGTTAAGGATGGTGATGACCGTGAGACAGACGAGCGCGGAGAGCCACTGCGGCAGATCGGGCAGCCAAAAATTCATATAGATGCCGACCGCTGCCAGCTCTGCCATAGAAACGATGATGTAGTTGAACCAGTAGTTCCAGCCGGAGAGGAAGCCCGGAAAGTCGCCCCAGTACTTTCCCGCATAGTGACTGAACGAGCCGGAGACCGGCTCATCCACCGCCATCTCGCCGAGCATCCGCATGATGAAGAAAATCATTATGCCGCCGAGCAGGTATGCGAGCATAACCGCCGGCCCAGCGAGCGCAATCGTCGAGACAGAGCCGTAGAAAAGACCCGTACCGATTGCGCCGCCGAGGGCGATCATCTGGAGATGCCTGTTCTTGAGCCCGCGCCGAAGGGCGGGCGATGCTTCCTTTTCCTGCATAAATCCTCCGTCCAAAATACTTCTATCCGCGCTGACGCGATTTTAGTGCCTGTTCCACCTCGCGTTTTGCCGCCTTTTCCTTCAGCGACTGCCGCTTGTCGTAGTTATGCTTTCCGCTCGCAAGTGCCAGCTCGAGCTTTGCACGGCCGCGCTTGAAATAGACCTTCAGCGGGATGAGCGTCATGCCCTTTTCCCGCGTCTTGCCAAAGAGCTTCAGAATCTCCGCCTTATGCATGAGCAGACGGCGCACGCGCAGCGGGTCATGGTTGAACTGATTGCCCTGATCGTAGGGGCTGATGTGCATGTGGTCGAGGAATACTTCCCCGTTCTTGATGTAGGCGTAGCTGTCGCGCAGATTCGCCTTGCCGGCGCGCAGGGACTTGACCTCCGTACCGACCAGTTCCATTCCCGCCTCATAGGTCTCGTGGATGAAGTAGTCGTGCCGCGCCTTGCGGTTCTCACAGGCGATCCGTACGCCCTCGTTTTTCTTTCCCATTGATGTTCCTCATTCGGTGCCTCGCGTGCCGCCCTCCGTCTTGCGGTTCATGCGGCGTGCGGGGCGCGGCGCGCGGCGCGGCTTCTCCGTCCGCTCCGGCTCCTCACTCCGGCTGCGGTAGCCCGGCGGATCGGGCCAGACCGCACTGTTGAGCCCCGTCACCTTGACGCGGTGATAGTCGCGTCCACTGCGCTCATCGTCACGACGGTTCTCACGGCGACTGCGTCCGCCGCGCGGCGGGCGGTCTGCGTTCGGCTTTTCACCGCGCTCACTGCGCTGCGAGGCCGGCTTGCCGTCCGTCCGTGCCTTGCGCGGCACGCTCTCCGCCGCCGCATGGGCGGCGCGGTCCCCCTTCTGGGCATGTCTGCCACTCGTACCATGTGCGCCGCGCGTTTTCCTGCGCCGTTCGCCATGGCTTTCGCCGGCTGCAGCGGCGGGAATGTCGCGGCGCTCGTCCTTCCTGCGGCGCGGGCTGCGCGTCTGCTCCGTCCCCGCATCCTTCTTCGCGGGGCGCGGGGCAGCGCCGCGTTTCGCAGGAGCGGCCGCGTTCGGGTCGTAGACGCCGTTGTCCTTCAGGACGAAGTCGAGCGTCCGCGCCTGTACGTCAGCACGCGTGATGATGATGGTCACGGTATCACCGAGGCGGTAACGCGTCCCCGTGCGCTCGCCCACCATCGCATACTGATCCTCGACGTAGGTATAGTAATCGTTGACCATGGTCGAGACGTGAACCAGCCCCTCGACGCCGTTCTCGAGCTCGACGAAGATGCCGAACGCCGTCACGCCGCTGATGACACCCTCGTAGGTCTCGCCCACGAACTGCGCCATGTACTCGATCTTTTTCATATCAGTCGTCTCGCGCTCCGCCTCGATGGCGATGCGCTCACGCGCCGAGGAGTGCTCCGCCGCCTCGGGGAGGAGCGCACGCAGACGCTCGCGTTTCTCCGCCGCGATATGCCCCGTGGCAAACGTCTCGCGCAGGAGACGATGCACGAGGAGGTCGGGGTAGCGTCGGATCGGCGAGGTAAAATGCGTATAGTAGCGCGCCGCAAGGCCAAAGTGCCCAAGGCTCGCCGTCGAATAGCGCGCCTGCTGCATCGAACGCAGGGCGACCGCCCCGATGATGCGCTCCTCGGGCTGTCCCTTGACGCGGTCGAGCACCTGCTGGATGTCGGAGGGGAGCACCTTGCCGTCCTCATCGACATGGAGGCGCAGGCCGAGCGCGGCGAGGAGGCTCTGCAGACGCTCGATCTTCTCAGCGGTGGGTGTCTCATGCACGCGGTAGACGAACGGCTCTTCCTTCAGCTCCATGTGACGCGCCACCGTCTCATTTGCCGCGAGCATGCACTCCTCGATGATGGACTCACCGATCGAGCCCGTGCGCTTTTCGAGCGCGACGGGATGTCCATCGGCATCGAGCTTTACCTTGACCTCGGGCAGCTCAAAGTCAATCGAGCCGCGCCGATGACGCTTGGCGCGCAGCACCTCGCGCAGACGGCGCAGCGTCTCGAGCATCGGGCGGATGTCACCGTTGTCCGAGACGAATGGCTCATCACCGGCAAGAACACGGTTGACGAGCGTATAGGTTAGGCGACGCGCAACATGGATCACGCACGGCACGATCTCATAGTTTCTGACCTCGCCGTCCATGCCGATCTCCATCTCACACGCCATCGAGAGACGATCCACACCCTCGTTCAGACTGCAGATCCCGTTCGACAGCTCCTTCGGGAGCATCGGAATCACGCGGTCGACGAGATAAACGCTCGTCCCGCGCCGTGCCGCCTCACGATCGAGCGGCTCTCCCGCACGGACGTAGTGGCTGACATCGGCGATGTAGACGCCGAGGAAGAACCCGCCGTCCTTCTCATAGGCGTAGACACCGTCGTCAATGTCCTTCGTATCCTCACCGTCAATCGTGACGATGGGGAAATCACGTCGGTCACGCCGCCCTGCATACTCCTCAGGAAGCGGATCCTTCGGGCAGCGCGCCGCCGCCTCTGCAACATCGGGCGGGAACTTCTCATTGAGATCGTAGGCGCGCATGACGGCAAGCACGTCCACGCCGGGGTCACCCGTCTTGCCGAGCACCTCGACGACGCGCCCCTCGGCACTCCTGCGCTGCTCCGGCCACTTCGTGATCTCGACAACGACCTTGCTGCCCGTCTTTGCTCCGCCAAAGTCCTTTTTCAGCACAAAGACATCGCGCCCGATCTTCGTGCTGTCGGGCGTGACGAAGCCGAACGCCTTGCTGCGCTCGAACGTGCCGACGATATGCGTATTGACGCGCTCGAGGATGCGGATGATCTCCCCCTCGCGCGCGCGTCCCGGCTGCTCGGACGGCGTGACGCGTGCGACCACGCGATCACCGTGCATCGCCGTACTCATCGCACTGCCGGGGACAAAGACATCCGTCTCCTCCTCCGTCTCACGCACGTCGGGGATGATAAAGCCGAACCCCTTCGGCGACATGGAGAGCCGCCCCACCACGAGGTTCATGCGGCTCGGCAGGCCATAAAGGCCGCTGCGGTTGCGGATGACCGCCCCCTCGGCCTCAAGTGCGGCAAGAGCATCGGAGAGCTCCTTCCCTTCGCTCTCCGGGAGCCCCAGCCCCGTACGCAGCTCCGCCTCAGGCAGCGGGCGATAGGCGTCCTCCCGCATAAAGGCGTAGATCCTCTCCTTGAGCGTATCCAGTTGTTCCTGTTCCATATTTTCCTCTTTTTTCGTTTCTACGATCTTCTTCCCTGCACAGCCTTCTCCAAAAAATCTGCCGTGCGCTCAAATACGCGCTCCCTGACCCCCTCGTCGAGCGGAAGCAGATGGCCCGCATCAGGGAGAATCACCGTCTCACAGTCCGTGCTTGCCACGTGTGCGCGCAGCTCCTCGGCACTCTTCGGATCCGCCGTATGGTCACGCGCTCCGTGAACGATCAGGAGCGGCGCGTGCACCTTGCCCAGCTCGCTGCGGACAGCGGCGATCACATCCATCATCTCATGGACGGAGACGAGCGGCATACGCCGATAGGTGTTGTTTGCTCCCTGCGGGACGTTCTCCAGTTTGCGGCGCGCCTTCGGCACATAGCGACCGACGCTCGCCGCGCGCGTCGGCAGATGCTCGATACCCTGCTCACGCGCAATGATCAGTGGCGCACCGAGGCTCACAACACAGGTGACCTCCGCCTCGACCGAAAGCAGCAGGGCAAAGATCGCCCCCATCGAGTGCCCCACGACGGCGATGTCGTCACACGCACCGCGCAAAATCGCATAGCCGTCACGCACAGAGTCCATCCAGTCCTCATGCTCCGTACGGCTGAGATCCTCTGCGGTCGTCCCATGCCCCGCAAGTCGTATGGCAAGCACCGTAAATCCGCGCGCATGAAGGTGCTCCCCCATGAGACGCAGCTCAGCGGGAAGCCCTGTGAATCCATGAATGAGGAGGACACCATGCCGTCCGCCCGGCAGAAAAAAAGGCTCTGCGCCCAGTAAATGCATGACATATCCCCCTTCCGACAAAACGATTCCATGCATCCCAAAACAAAGCCCTGCCCCGCAGAGCGGCAGCAGGGCTCCTGCACGGATACGGTCAGCTCGACAGCCGCGCGATAATGATCGTAATCACCCCGAACAGTATCGCGAACACGACGGTCACGCGTGCGAGCAGCGCATCCATACCGCGTGCCTTGCCCGAGAACACCGTATCCTCGCCGCCGTCCAAGCCGCCCATGCCGGCAGACTTTGCCTCCTGCCCGAGCACAGACGCGATGAGGATGATCGCGACGATTGCATCAAGTACCATTAAAAGCGTGAGCAAGAAAAAGCCCCTTCCTTTTTAAAACGAACGATATTTTGTAATCATAACACAGAGAACACAAACGTGGCAAGTGAAATGTATCCACACCGCCATGCGGATTCCGTCACTTCTCCCCGCTGGCGGTCGGGAGCTCCTGTACCACGAGCATCGTATGCGGCATACGCAGCAATACACGCGTAATGCGGATGCCCTCTACCTCCTCCACGTAGAGGAGTGCGCCCGCATGCGCCGCCATCTGCCCGACGCGCGGCACCTCGCCGAGCTGATCATAGAGCCAGCCGCCGATACTGTCCACATCCTCATCCACGATGCAGACGCCGAGGAGATCGTCGACCTCCTCGAGCAGCAGCTTTGCATCGATGGAGCAGATATCGAGCCCGCGCCACTCGACGCTCTCGCGCTCGACATCGAACTCGTCGCGGATGTCACCGACGATCTGCTCGATGATGTCCTCGACGGTCACCATACCCGCCGTTCCGCCGTACTCATCGACGACGATGGCCAGCTGCGAGCCCTGCTCCTGCATTGTGCGCAGGAGGATGCTGCCGTCCATGCTCTCGGGCACGATGAGTGCCTTGCGGATGTAGCGGCGCAGATTCAGCCGCTCTCCGCGCATGAGCGGCGGCAGGAGATCTTTCACATGGATAAAGCCGATGATGTGATCTTTGTCCTCGTAGCAGACAGGATAGCGCGTCTGCTGCTCCTCGATGATGATCTTGATGCGGTCGGCGGGCGGATCATCGAGATAGAGGCAGATCATATCCGTGCGCGGCACCATGATCTCACGTGCGTTCAGCTCGGTAAAGGAAAAGACCTTGTCAACGAAGTCCGCCTCTGTGCTGTTGATAAGCCCCTGGCGAAAGCTCTCCTTCATCAGGAGACGAATCTCCTCCTCCGTGTGTGCGTCCTCGTTTTCGCCCTTGACCTCATAGCCGAGTTTGCGGCTGATGTGATTCGCCACCGTGTTGAGCACCCAGACAAAGGGGCGCATGACGCGGCCAAAGAGCACCATGGGAAACGCGATCGCAAGGAGGATGCGTTCCACGTTGGCGATCGCCATCGACTTCGGCGTCAGCTCGCCGAGCACGATGTGAAGCGAGGTGATGAGGGTAAAGGCAATCGCGAGCGCGACCGTGTGCCCGACCTCGTCCGGCAGCCCCATGTGCTGCGTCGCGGGCAGAATCAGCACGGCAATCGCCGGCTCGCCCACCCAGCCGAGGCCGAGCGAGGCGAGCGTGATGCCGAGCTGCGTCACGGACAGCGAGGAGTCGAGGTGATCGGTCAGCTGCTTGGCGTATTTCGCACGGCTGACGCCCTCGGCGATCAGCGTCTCAAGGCGCGACGGGCGGATCTTGACGCAGCAGAATTCCGCCGCGACGAAGAATCCATTCATAAAGATCAGAAAGATAACGAGCAGTAAATCGAGTAATGTGGGCAATATGTCCACGAATCAAGGCCTCCTTTGGGCAGGACAATCAATCGAGCTGTTTCACATCGAGTTTCATGCGCGCGGCGAGTGTCTTCAGCCGCTCCACTTCCTTTGCATCGACGAGCGAGATGACGGCACCCGCCTTGCCCGCGCGTGCCGTCCGCCCCGCACGATGACGATAGGTGCGCACATCCTCGGGCAGATCGACTTGGACGACACAGTCCACATCCTCGATGTCCAGACCGCGTGCGGCAAGGTCGGTGGAGATGAGGAGCTGTGCGCGCCCCGCGCGAATCGCATCGAGGGCAGCACGCCGCTGGTCGCGCCGCTCACCGCCAAGCAGCGCAGCGACGCGGATGCCCTCGTACTGCAGCTTCTCCACGGCTTTCGCCGCATCGAAGCTGCGGCCGACAAAGACAAGTCCCCGACGAATTGGCAGGCGGCGCGTCAATTTTTGCACAGCCTTTATTTTATCACGAAATGACACAATATGATAGTAGTTTTCACACGTCGTTTCCTGTGCCGCTGCACGAATGATGCGCGGCGTGCAGAGCTCCTCCGCCGCCTGCACAGCCCCTGCGGCCGCCGTCGCCGAGAGCAGGAGCATCTGCCGATCACGGGGCAGGAGGTGCAGGACGGCACGCACCTCCGCGCTGTGCTGCTTGCCGAGGAGACGATCGAACTCATCGAGTACACAGAGGCGCACCTCCTGCAGTTTTAGTTTGCGAAGGCGGTGCAGCTCCACGATGCGCGGCGCGGAGCCGACGATGAGCGTGGGCTTTTTCTTCAGCGCGTCAATCTGCCGCTGCACATTCGCTCCGCCGATGAGTGCCTGCACACCGACAGAGAACCCCGCCGCCGGTACGAGCTCCCGCGCGACGCCGGCAATCTGCATCGCGAGCTCATGTGTCGGCGCGAGGACGAGCACCTGCGCCGCACGCACGGCGGGGTCGATGCGCATGAGTGCGGGCAGGAGGTAGGCGAGCGTCTTGCCCGTTCCCGTCGGTGCCTCGCCGATCAGGCTCTCGCCCGCACACGCGGCAGGGATGAACGCCGCCTGGATCTCCGTGGGTGCCGTGATGCCGCGCTTTGCGAGAGCGGCGATGAGATGCTCGGGCACACCGAGCGATGTAAATTCCATAGTCTCCTCCTGCTGGAATAAAGGATTCACTGAGTTCGCTTTTGGCTTTGCACGGCTATCATTACTCAGTCACCAAAAAACAGCGCATCCATCTCCGCCTGCTCATCTGCCGTCGGCGTATAGCTGCGGCGCGCCGTCATCGCGGCGGCAGTAGGACGCGTGCCCGTCCCGCCCGCAGAGCCGCGCGGCACACGCCGCCCGGCAAAGTTCGGCTTGCCGCCCGCATCATCCGCCGTCATGCGGCACTGTGGGAATGCCGAGCAGCCCCAGAAGTCACCATGCTTTCCCTTGCGCTTCAGCATGACACCGCGTCCGCAGGCGGGACAAGGGATCCCCTCGCCGCCCGCCATCTGCGCCGTCCGCGCTGCATCACAGAGATCACGCGCGAACGCCGCCTGCCCTGCGAGGAACTCCTCGGGCGTCCCCACGCCGTCCGCCATCGCGTGCAGCTGATCCTCCCAGATCGCCGTCGCATCGGGGTACGTCATCGTGTCGGGCAGTGCGTCGATGAGCAGGTACGCCTCCGCCGTCGGCGTCAGCACCTTCTTCTTGCCCGCAGCATGGAGAAACTTGCGGCGGATGAGATCCTCAATGATGCTTGCGCGCGTCGCCTCCGTCCCAATGCCGGACACATCGCGCAGCATCTTTTTCGCCGCTTCGTCCTTGACGTACTTATGAATCTCCTTCATCCCTTGGAGCAGCGTCGCAGGCGTAAAGCGCGCGGGCGGCTTCGTCTGCCGCTCCTTCATCTCCGCTGAGACGAACGCCGCCGCGTCGCCCTTTTTCATCGGCGGGAGAACCGCGCTTTCCTCGTCCTCCTTCTCTGCATCCTCGGACTCGTTCTTCCCCGTGCGGTACATCGTGCGCCATCCCGCCGTGCGTTCCGTGCGCCCGCGCGCCGTGAACGTCTCGCCGTGATGCGTCACCTCCGCCTTTGTCTGATCATAGACGTAGTTCGGGCAGAACTGAGCGATATAGGCACGCGCGATCAGCTCGTAGATATTGCGCTCCATCGCCGTGAGCCGCGCGAGATTCACAGGCACGGTCGTCGGGATGATCGCGTGATGCGCCGAAATCTTCGCGTCGTTCCACGCACGCGACTTCTTCGCCGGATCTGCCGTCTGTGCCCACGCCGCAAGCGGCGTATCGGGGAGCGCGGTGAGATTGCCGAGAATCTTCGCCGCATCCTTGTGCTGGCTCACGGGCAGGTACTCTGCATCGGAGCGCGGATAGCTGGTCAGTTTTTCCTCGTACAGCTTCTGTGCCGTATCGAGCACCTGCTGCGGCTCATAGCCATAGCGTTTTCCCGCGAGCACCTGCAGGGCCGAGAGTGAAAAGGGCAGCGGCGGCGGCTCCTCCTTTTTCTTGCGCTCATACTTCGTCACCACGCCGTCTGCGGGCGGCGCACCAAACGACGCCACGGCAGTATTGACCGCCGCAGGATCCACGAGCCGCCCCTCAGCATCGAGCGGTGTGCGCTCCTCCGACGGCTTCCACCGCGCACGGAACGTCTCTCCTGCCTCTGTACGAAAGAGTGCATCGACGAGATAGTAGGTCGCGGGCGTAAAGTGCTCGATCTCGCGCTCGCGCCGCACGACGAGTGCCAACGTCGGCGTCTTGACCCGGCCGATGGGCAGGACGAGCCGCGCATGACCTGCCCGCCGCGCCGCGAGCGTATAGGCGCGTGAGAGATTCATCCCGATGAGCCAGTCCGCGCGTGCACGCGCCAGCGCCGAACGTTTCAGCGGAAGGAAATCCCCGTTGTCGCGCAGGTCATTCAGTGCATCGTGGATACTCTTGTCATCGAGCGCATTGATGAGAATGCGGCGCACGGGCTTGGTATTGCCGAGATAGTCCAGCACCTCATCGACGAGCAGCTGCCCCTCGCGGTCGGGGTCGCCGCCGTGCACGATCTCATCGGCGCGCGCGATCAGCCCCTTCACCACGGCGAACTGCTGCGCCGCGCTCTCATTCACAACGAGCTGCCACTCCTTCGGCAGGATCGGCAGATCCTCTGCGCGCCAGCGTTTCAGCGCAGGATCGTACTCCTCCGGCTCCGCCTGACGCAGCACATGCCCAAAAAGCCACGTCACCACACCGCCACCCGTCTCGATCCATCCCGAACCTTTGCTGTGCGGCGCTGGAAGACACGCGGCAAGTGCGCGGCCGACGCTCGGTTTCTCCGCGATGTAGAGCCTCATGAAAACACCTTGATAAGCGCCCAGATGAAAATGATGATCCACAGCACCATCAGAATGGATGCGCCAATGAGCAGCCACCTACCGTAACGCTCCACGCGACGCTCGCCCTCCGTGCGCGTATGCGCGGGCAGCATACGGATCAGCAGCGACGTCGCCGCAGGGAGGATCACCATATCATCCACCGCCCCCACGAGCGGAATCGTATCGGGGATAATGTCCACCGGACTGATGAGATAGAGCAGCGAGAGCGGAAAGAGAAATTTCACGACACGCGGCGTATCGCGCTGCAGCATTGCGTAGAGCAGCAGGGCGATGTTGTGCCGCATGGCGCGCAGGAGAACGAGAAATCGCAGCATAAAAGCCTCCGATCATGAAGTAAATATGATCTAGTATACCATTCTGTCCAATCTCTTTCAAACGAAAAAGGACAGGTGGCATGCACCCGTCCTTTCCGAGACGAAACGAAATGGTCTTACTTCAGCGTCACGAGCGGCTTGCCCGTCATCTCCTTCGGGATGGGAAGCCCCGCCAGCGTGAGGAGTGTCGGCGCGATGTCGCAGAGCGCGCCCGTGTGGATATCCTTCACACGGTCAGAGACGACGATGAATGGCACGGGATTTGTCGTGTGCTTGGTGAACGGCTGATTGTTGTCGTAGTCCCACATCTTATCCGCGTTGCCGTGGTCTGCCGTGATGCAGACCTCGCCGCCAACCTCACGGATGGCATCGACGAACCGTCCGACGCAGGTATCGACCGTCTCAACCGCCTTGATGACGGCAGGAACGACGCCCGTATGCCCGACCATGTCGCAGTTGGCATAGTTGAGGATAATGAAGTCATACTTACGGGACTTGATCGCCTCGACGACCTTGTCCGTGACCTCGATCGCGCTCATCTCGGGCTGCAGATCATAGGTCGCCACCTTCGGCGAATGCACGAGAATGCGATCCTCGCCCTTGTACGGCTGCTCGACACCGCCGTTGAAGAAGAATGTGACGTGTGCGTACTTCTCCGTCTCCGCGATGCGCAGCTGGGTGTAGCCGAGATCCTGCACGTACTGTCCAAACGTATTGTCGATCTCCTCGGGCGGGAACGCCACGAGTGCGTTCATCCCTGCCTCGTACTCCGAGAACGTTGCAAAGGGGATCTTAAGCGACTCGTCGCGTGCAAAGCCGTCAAACTTCGCATCCACAAAGGCATGTGTGAGCTGACGCGCACGGTCGGGACGGAAATTATAGAAAATCGCGCCGTCGCCGTTCTTCATGCCATGATAGCCCTCGACCACGAATGGCACGACGAACTCATCCGTCACGCCCTCGGGCTTCTCGCTCGTATCAGCATACGATGCAAGCAGTCCTGCCACAGCGGACTTCGCCACAGTCTTTGCCTTCGCATGGGCAATCGCCTCATAGGCGAGCTGCTCGCGCTCCCAGCGCTTGTCGCGATCCATGGCGTAGTAACGCCCACTGACCGTAGCGATCTTGCCGACGCCGATCTCCGCCGCCTTTTTCTCGACCGCCTCGAGATACTCCTGCGCGCTCTTTGGCGGCACGTCGCGCCCGTCGAGGAAGGCATGAATCCAGACCTCGGTTAGACCCTCGCGCTTCGCGAGCTCGAGCACGGCAAAGAGATGATCGTCGTGACTGTGCACGCCGCCCGGGGAGACCAAGCCCATGACGTGCAACGCGCCGCCGTGCTCCTTGACACCGTGCACGATGGTGAGCAGTGCCTTATTCTTGAAGAAGTCGCCGTTCTTGATGTCACGCGTAATGCGTGTGAGCTGCTGGTAGACGATACGCCCTGCGCCGATATTCGTATGTCCGACCTCGGAGTTGCCCATCTGCCCGTCCGGCAGACCAACGTACTCACCCGACGCCTGGATTTCCGTATGCTGGAACTCCTTCATCAGGCCGTCGAGTACAGGCGTCTTTGCCATGGCGATGGCATTGTACTTCAGATCGTTCGGGTCGCCATCCCCGAATCCATCCATGATGATGAGCGCAACAGGCGCATTCTTAAGTTTTGCCATAATATTGGTATCTTTCTAAGAGCTTTCGCTCAAAACTCGTATGGCGCTTCATTTCCGCTGAGCGGAAAATCCACGCCATACAAAATGAGGGTACGATAATCAGAAGTTCACGATTGCCGCGAAATCCTGTGCCTTCAGCGAGGCACCGCCGACGAGTGCACCGTCGACATTCGGCTGCTGCATGAGATCCTTGATTGTCGCTGGCTTGACACTGCCGCCGTACTGGATGCGGATCGCATCGGCTGCCTGCGCATTGAACTTCTTCGCGACGGCCTCGCGGATCGCCTTGCAGACCTCCTCTGCCTGCTCGAACGTTGCCGTCTTGCCCGTACCGATCGCCCAGATCGGCTCATAGGCGATGACGAGCTTGCCTGCCTCGTCCGCCGTAAAGCCCTCGAGCGCGGCGTTGATCTGCGCAACGACGTGCGCGATATACGTGCCCGCCTCGCGGATGGCAAGCGACTCGCCGCAGCAGATGATCGGCGTGATGCCGGCTGCGTATGCAGCACGAGCGCGCTTGTTGACGCCCTCATCCGTCTCGCCGAAGTAGTCGCGGCGCTCGCTGTGTCCGAGGATGACGTAGTCCACGCCGATCTCTTTCAGCATATCCGTCGAGAGCTCGCCCGTATAGGCACCGCTCTTCTCCCAGTGCACATTCTGCGCACCGATGTGGATGTTCGTGCCCTTGACCGCATCGGCGACAGCGGCGAGTGCCGTTGCCGTCGGGCAGGCGACGACCGTGACCTTTGCATCCTTGACGAGCGGGATCAGCTCCTTGACGAGCGAAACGCCTGCGGCGATCGTATTGTTCATCTTCCAGTTGCCGGCGATAATCGGGGTCCGTGCCATAGTTTTCTCCTTCTGTATCAAACGTAGATGTTCTTACTTGTCTGCGATGGCTGCAATGCCCGGCATCTCCTTGCCCTCAAGGAACTCGAGCGTCGCGCCGCCGCCCGTCGAGACGTGGGAGATCTTGTCCGTCAGCCCCGTCTTCTTGAGCGCCGCGATGGAGTCGCCGCCGCCGACGATGCTCGTCGCACCGGCCTCGGTTGCATCCGCAACCGCCTTTGCCACAGCCAGCGTGCCCTTTGCGAACTCGTCGCACTCAAAGACACCCATCGGTCCGTTCCAGATGATCGTCTTGGCGCCCTTCAGTGCATTGACGTACTCCTCGGAGGTCTTCGGACCGCTGTCGAGTGCCTGCCAGCCGTCGGGGATCTTGTCCACGTCGACCGTCTTCGTGTCGGCATCCGCCGCAAACTTATCCGCAATGACGACATCGACAGGCAGGACAACCTTCACGCCCTTCTTCTCCGCCTTCTCAAGCAGTTCCTTTGCGAGGCCGATCTTGTCACGCTCGCAGAGAGAATCGCCGATCGGGTATCCCTTTGATGCGTCAAAGGTATGCGCCATGCCGCCGCCGATGATGATCGTGTCAACCTTCTCGATCATGTTGCTGATGACGCCGATCTTGTCGGAGACCTTTGCCCCACCGATGATCGCAACGAACGGACGCTGCGGGTTCTCGAGCGTCTTGCCGATGTAGTTGATCTCCTTCTCCATCAGGAATCCCGCGACCGTCTCGATGTACTTCGGCACGCCCGCATTCGAGGCATGCGCACGATGCGAAACGCCAAACGCATCGTCCACAGCGACATCGGCGAGCGATGCGAGCTGCTTTGCGAAGGCGGGATCGTTCTTCTTCTCCTCTTTGTGATAGCGCAGGTTCTCGAGCAGGAGGACTTCGCCCGGCTGCAGGCCTGCTGCGAGCTTCTCCGCCTCGGAGCCGACGCAGTCGGAGGCCCACTTGACCTCACGGCCAAGGAGCTCCGCGAGATGCTTGACGAGATGCTTCGTGCTGAACTTATCCTCGCGCGCCTCGGTCGGACGGCCGATGTGGCAGGCGATGATGAGCGCCGCGCCGCCATCGAGCAGATAGTTCAGCGTCGGCAGCGTGCGCACCATGCGCGTATCGTTCGTGATGTTCATCTCGGCATCAAACGGAACGTTGTAGTCCACGCGGACAAATACCTTCTTGCCCTTGACGTCGATATCCTTAATTGTTTTTTTGTTCATGCTGTCCCCTCCATAAAGAAACGAGATCCGGCCCAAACATCGGCCGGACCTCGAAAGATCGTATGCTGTAGGAGAGCATGGAGCATATCCTGCCCTCCCAAGAAAACAATGTTTACTTATCAGCCGAGTTCAGCAAAGTACTTGATCGTGCGAACCATCTGGCTCGTGTAGCTGTTCTCGTTGTCGTACCAGGAGACGACCTGGACGAGCGTGTTGCCGTCGCCCGTGTCGCTGACCATCGTCTGCGTTGCATCGAAGATCGAGCCATAGGTCGTGCCGATGATGTCGCTGGAGACGATCTCGTCCGTGTTGTAGCCGAACGACTCCGTCGCCTCTTTCTTCATCTGTGCGTTGACCTGATCGACCGTGACCTTGCCCTCGACCACTGCGTAGAGGAGCGTCGTCGAGCCCGTCGGGGTCGGAACGCGCTGTGCCGAGCCGATGAGCTTGCCGTTGAGCTCGGGGATGACAAGGCCGATCGCCTTTGCCGCACCCGTCGAGTTCGGGACGATGTTGACTGCTGCTGCACGGCTGCGGCGCAGGTCGCCCTTGCGCTGCGGGCCGTCAAGCGGCATCTGATCGCCCGTGTAGGCATGAATCGTCGTCATGATGCCGCTCTTGATCGGAGCGAGATCGTTCAGTGCCTTTGCCATTGGTGCAAGGCAGTTCGTCGTGCAGGATGCTGCCGAGATGACCTTGTCCGCCTTCGTCAGCGTCTTGTGGTTGACGTTGAAGACGATCGTCGGGAGATCGTTGCCCGCAGGAGCGGAGATGACGACCTTCTTTGCGCCGGCCTTGATATGTGCCTCAGCCTTTGCCTTTGCCGTGTAGAAGCCCGTGCACTCGAGCACAACATCGACATCATGCTTGCCCCAAGGGATCTGCGTTGCATCCGCCTGTGCGTAGATGTTGATCTTCTTGCCGTTGACCGTGATGGAGTCCTCACCGGCCTCAACGGAATCTGCATACTTATAGCGACCCTGCGTGGAGTCATACTTCAAGAGATGGGCGAGCATCTTCGGGCTCGTCAGATCGTTGATTGCGACGACTTCATAGCCGGGCGCATCGAACATCTGACGGAAGGCGAGACGACCGATACGACCGAATCCATTGATAGCAACTTTTACTGCCATTGAAATACCCCCTGTGCGTTCCCTAAACATCATGCGCTGCAGGGCTTTCCTGCCGCGCGCTCATTACGCTTTATATTATAAACCATTCCCAATAAAAGTCAAACTGTTTATCCTCCTATCGGCACTCATTTTCATGATTTCTTTATGGAAAATGCTTGCAAAGCCTCGTGAATTTTCGCTAAAATATGACTATGGATAAGGAGGAGCGGCATCATGTTGGAAGCAATCAAAGAAACGGTACTCCACTATGCACAGCAGGCGGAACGCGACGGGTTGTGCCGTCATCGTGCGGGCAATTTCAGCATCCGTGACATAGAGAGCGGCTATATCTGCATCACGCCGACGGGCATGGACCGCATGGAAATGCAGACGGACGACATCGTTGTCATCGACGGCACGGGACACACCGTCGAGGCCTGCAGCGGACAGCGGCCGACGAGCGAACTGATGATGCACTGCGCCATCTATCGGAACCGCAGCGACGTACACGCCGTTGCGCATACACACTCGCGCGCAGCGACCGCCTTTGCCGTCATGAATAAGCCCATCCCCGCCATCGTCTATGAGCTCTCCCTCCTCGGCTGCCGTGAGGGCTATGTGCCTGTCGCTCCCTACGGTCGGCCCGGTACACGAGCGGCTGCAGAAAATGTTCTCCAGCCGCTCTCCATTGCCAATGTCGCCCTCATGCAGGCACACGGCGTCGTCGCCGTTGCCGCCGACCTCAAGGAAGCGCTCCTGCGCGCAAGCTACGTCGAAGAACTCGCCGACATCTACTACCGCACCCTCACGGTCCTCGGGCACGAGCCGGAGACCATCCCGGCAGACGAACTCGCCAAGTGGAAATATCCGACCATGTAATGCAGTCACCCAATCAGCTGTGCCCTTTGGGCTTGCTTCTTGGACAGGTCAGCAGGGCGACCACTTGCGGCAACGAGGTCACATCCGTTATACGAAAAGAGGCACACAATGAACACAAATATTCTCGCCATGGAAACCGTTGCCCTCGACGACAGCGAGCGCGCCCTCGTCATCATCGACCAAACGAAACTCCCGAACTGTGCCGAATACCTCCATCTCAAAACGCAGGGCGAAATCTGGACGGCCATCCGTGAGCTGCAGGTGCGCGGTGCACCTGCCATCGGCGACGCCGCTGCCATCGGCATCTACCTCGCCGCACTTGAGATAGACACCGAGGACTACGACACATTCGCGCGCCGCTTTCACGCGGCGACCGACTACCTCAACACCTCCCGTCCCACTGCCGTCAATCTCTCATGGGCGCTGAACCGTATGGAGAGCATCGTGAGAAACAACGAGGGGAAATCCATCCCCGAAATCCGCAGCCTCCTTCGCGATGAAGCTCTCCGCATCAAACAGGAGGACATCGACATCTGCAAAAAAATAGGCGAGCACTCGCTCACCCTCGTAAAACCTGGTATGGGACTCCTCACCCACTGCAACGCAGGACAGCTTGCCACCGCCAAATACGGCACCGCAACCGCCGTCATGTACCTCGGACACCAAAAAGGCTACAACTTCAAAATCTACGCCGACGAAACGCGTCCCCTCCTGCAGGGCGCACGTCTTACCGCATACGAACTCAGTGCGGCAGGCATGGACGTCACCCTCATCTGCGACAACATGGCATCCACCGTCATGAAAAACGGCTGGATCGACACCGTCTTCGTCGGCTGTGACCGCGTCGCCGCCAACGGCGACGCGGCGAACAAAATCGGCACCTCCGGCGTCGCCATCCTCGCCAAGCACTACGGCATCCCCTTCTATGTCTGCGCACCCAGTTCTACCATCGACCTCTCCACCCCCACGGGCAGGGACATCCAGATCGAACAGCGTCCGCCCGAGGAAGTCACCGACATGTGGTACGAAGAGCGCATGGCACCAGCTGGCATTAACGTCTATAACCCCGCCTTCGATGTGACAGACCACGAACTCATCACGGCGATCATTACGGAGGATGGTGTTATCACAGACTTCGCGCACGTTTTCACACGTAAACAATAGTTTTCCCAATATCAAAGCCCGTCAGCAAACGAAACTGACGGGCTTTATTCTGGGCAGGCACTTTCATATTTCTGTCTATGTGTTTTTTTCCTCTGTGCTCTCCAGCCAATCGGTCATCAACTGATCGAATGCCTCCAATAGCACTACATACTGCCCCTTCACTTCACGATAAATCTCACGCGCTGCATTTTCATCGTAGGTATGCGAAGACATGTTTCGTTTCTCCATCATCTCCAGCCACTCCTGTGCGTCCGGTATCAGCCCCTGTTTCCAACTCTCACGAATACAGCTACGCGGACTGTTCACCTCGATTCCGTCATATTGCAACACAGCCTTCATCAGTTTCCACGCAAGCTCAAAACAAAATTCAAACCTCTGAATCGTTGCATCCAAATACATGTCATCCATATCGACATCTTTTCTCAGTGCGGCTTGCAGTCGTACGAAGGCATGATGATAATCTTCTTTTTTTAGGCGAATTTGCTCTATTGTCACAAGAATTCTTCCTCCTTCAACGCAAAGCAGGAGTTTCCCCTCACGGTCAATCGCATCCCGTAATCTTTGATTGTGCTGTCCAC
Source organism: Selenomonas sp. (assembly GCA_015265235.1). Classification (GTDB taxonomy): domain Bacteria; phylum Bacillota; class Negativicutes; order Selenomonadales; family Selenomonadaceae; genus Centipeda. The sequence goes on from JABZYJ010000011.1 coordinate 18,654, forward strand.
CATAAAGAACAACATCGAACGTATAGGGAAGGCGGCTCGCCTCAAATCCAGCCAAAAGCGCAGCCCTAAGATCAAAATCACTTACAATCGCCAAATCGACATCAGAAGTCTTGTGATAATCCCCTCGTGCACGCGAACCAAACAGCATGACCTTACGAATATGGTCGCGATACATCTCTAAAATGCGATAGATCTGCTTCCAGTGTTCGCTCGTCAAACCATGCACGCTCATTCACTCTCCCCCGTACTTTGTTGTATATATTCTCCCTACGAAATAGAATCCCTTCAAAAACAATCAAAAAGCAGTATCATATCCCGCGTCACGCATGAACACGATACTGCCTTTTCATTCCTACAGATTCTCTTTATATCACTGGAGCATCTCCTTACAACGACGAACCAGTCCAAAATATTGTATGCCAAGTTTCGCCATAGAGCCCTAGAGCGGTAAACTAAAACTGGACACAGAGGGGGTAGAAAATGGACACAGCTTGCAGTATCCTGTGCACAGGATAACAAGCAGTGCACAACATCTCTCCCAATGTAGACAGGGGGTTATCACATGAAGTACACCAAGGAGAAACGGCTTGACATAGGACGTCGTATTTATGACGGCGAGCTCACAAGGTATGAAGCAGCCAAAGAATACGAGATCAGCGAGCAGACCGCACGCAATTACATGCGGCTGTACCGCGATGTCAACCATCTTCCGCCGCGAAAGGGCGCGCAACATATCTGTGGCCTTGCCAAAACAAGATCTGTGCCGGCTCCAACGGGGCTGGAAGAACTCCAATCCATGACAAAAGAAGAACTGATCGATGCCCTCGTGATGGCAAAAATCACGGAGGCACGCTTAAAAAAAGGCTATCTGGTGGAAGGAGTTGGTGCGCACAAGAAGTTCATTCCTATCGGCAGGAAGAGTACCAAGTAGTGATGGAGCTTTCCGGTCAATTTCCCGTTCAGCTGCTCTGCGAAAGAATCGGCATCCCGCGCAGCAGCTTCTACCACTGGAAAAAGAGTGTGGAACATCCGTCTAAGCAGAAGAAGCGGCTTGTACAGAGTATCCTGTTGTTTCAGGAATACCATATACGTTTTCCCTCTCACGGGTACCGTTGGCTGAACGCCAAAATCAGACTGGATAAGGGAATCATCTTTTCCGATCCCTATGCCCATAAATGCTGCAAGATGGCAGGAATCAAGAGTGTTTCCAAACACTACAAATACAAGAAGCCCGGGGATCCGTTTAGAATCTATCCGAACCTGCTGCTCGCAGGAATCGACATCCAAGGCCCTATGGAGTGTATTGTGAGCGATATGACCTTCTTTTATGTGAAGGGCACATACTACGAGCTCACACTATACATGTATCTGTGGAATGACGAACTCATCGCTCACGCGCTTTCATCGAGACGTGGAGACCGCATGACCTATCTTGCCGGCTTACAGGATGTGCTTGCGTTCAAGAAGCAGTATCCAGAATACAAACTTATCCTGCACAGCGATCAAGGTTCTGTCTATGCATCCAAGAGCTATAACGAACTCTTGCCCATGTACAACATTACAAGGTCAATGTCCAGAGCCGGCACACCAACCGATAATGCCGCTATGGAATCCATCAATGGCTGGATCAAGGCCGAACTCTTTACGGATTTCCATATTACCTCATCGGAGAACGTCCCGGAACAGGTATCGGATTACATCCGTTTCTTTAACGAAGAACGACCGGCGTACACACTTGGGTACCTCACGCCAAAGCAGTATCGGGAACGGTTTTCGCCCAAGCAAGAATATGCTGCCCAGACCACCGCAGGTGATGTTTGAAGATGCTATCCGCATTCTGTGTATCATATCTTCGATGGAACTGTATGGCATTCAAGATTCCACGAATAATTTTTAGATGTTTGTGTCCAGTTTTTGTTGACTAGTGCACCGGATATTTATATGTGCGAATAAAGTCCCCAAAGCAATCCTGCTCCTCAAATGCAGGTAATAACTCAAACTTCATGCCATCCGAAAAGTTAATTTTTACAACTTGTCCATCTGCTCGAATATCACTAAGCGAATAATGTTTTTCAATAGATTGTTTCACAGCCTGTAACAGACGTGATTGTCCATTCCATTTTGTTTTATCAAATCGGAGATATTCTTCTGGAGGCAACTCAAGTAAAATGTCCAGATCACTAGATTTTATTGCCGTCCCACGTCCATACGATCCGACATATCGGCTGTGGGCAGTCTCGCTATCACTTTCCCAAAACACACTATTAAACGCCTTCGTTACAGCTTTATATCGACTACTAATTTTTGAACGCCATTCTTGATCAATTTTATGTTTAGTTACATGTATAGGCATATAGTCATCTCCCATGGATTTTCAAAAGATTACATTAGTGTCTGCAGTACCCGCAACTGGTGCACAAGCTCAAATCTCTTCTTGGGCTGTTTCTCCCGCCATATCTTCGCCTCGAGCGCGGCGATCTGCGCACTGAATGTCTCATCTGCTCGCCGCCGGTGTTGGATTTGAACCGCGCCTTGGCACGGATCCAGTCCGCACATTCTTTTGCAATCGCGCGCTGCGTCATTTCGTTGCGCAGGCGCACCTCGAACTCGGTGCCGTAGAGGCTCGTCTCACGCGAGATACGCGGGATGTAGAACTCACGCTTCTCTTTTGCCGTCTTTTCTCGAATGAATGTGGGCGAGGTTTCGTAGCCCTATGTTTCTTTCATGCGATCATGGAACGAGACGCTGCAACGTTCACATTAAAATCATATCATTATTATAACACAGGTAACATACACGCGCCATTATCACAATTTTACAGCTTTAAGTATATCGCGGAAATTCCGCAAAAAAGGGCGTTTCCCCCCTTGCATTTTTTTTATTTTTCCTTACAATGTGGATACTGTCACACAAGGAAAATACAGATAGGGAGGGATGCACTATGACGATGCTGCCGCGCCAGTACATGATGCTGTTTGGGATCACGATTACGGCCTTTATCTTCAACACGTCGGAGTTCATGCCGATCGCACTGCTCATCGATATCTCGGAGTCGTTCTCCATGACGGAGGCGGCGACGGGACAGGTGATCACGATCTATGCGTGGGTGGTGGCCCTGCTGTCGCTGCCGCTGATGCTGCTGACCTGCCGCATGGAGCTGAAAAAGCTGCTGCTCCTGATGGTGGCGCTTTTCGGTATCGGGCAGATGATCTCAGGGGTCGCGACGAGCTATGAGATGCTGCTCGGGGCGCGTATTGTCGTCGCCTGCGCGCACTCGATTTTCTGGTCGATCGCCGCGCCGCTCGCGACGCGTCTTGTGACGCGCGAGCATCAGCCGACGGCACTCGGTATGATCGTGACGGGCAGCTCGGTCGCGACGATTGTCGGGCTTCCGCTCGGCCGCGTGATCGGGCTCGCCGCAGGGTGGCGCATGACGTTCCTCCTGCTCGCCGTGGTCGCCGCTGTCGCGTTCGTCTATCTCGCCGTTCTCCTGCCGCAGCGTACGCCGGGGGCGGGGATCAGTGTCCGTGAGCTGCCGTCTCTCGTGCGTCAGCCTGCGCTGGCGTGCATCTACATCATGACAGCGCTCTTTGCGACGGCGTATTTCACGATGTATAGCTACATCGAGCCATTCCTGCATACGGTCGCCTCGTTCTCGCCGGATCTCATTACGGCGGCACTCATGCTGCTCGGGGTGAGCGGCATCATCGCGAGCCTCGTGTTCTCGCGTATGTACGGCAGGCACCGCTTCTCCCTGCTGCGCTGGTGTCTGGTCGGGGTCGCCGCCATGCTCTTTCTCTGGCAGGCGGCATCCATCTCCGTCGGCACGATGATCGTGCTGACGATGGTCCTCGGCGTGCTCGCGACGCTCTACAATACGATGTTCCAAGCGGAGGTGCTCACCATCGTTCCGCGCGACGCATCGACGGTCGCAACGGCGATCTACTCGGGGATCTTCAACCTCGGCATCGGCGGCGGGACGTACATCGGCGGACTGGCAGCGGGGGCTGACCACCTCGCCCACATCGGCTACATCGGCGCGGCTATCGCAATCGTCGCCGCCCTGCTCTGCCGGAAGGTCTACCTGCCGGCGGTGGAAGTGCATCACAGGAATCTGCGGTGATCTGGGGAAGCACTGATAAAGCATACATAAGGGACATGACGCAGCAACTTGAGCGACGCGGTATCCCTTTTTCCCCATCACCTTATGGATAGAAATGTAATCTCTTATCACTGAGCAGCGTCTCGACAAGTCAGTCACTCTCATCGCTGCCGCTGCACCGGCAGCAGCTTCCCTGACAGGACAAAAATCTGCGCCAATTTGACCAACTTCATTTTATCAGCGGTTCCTAAATGCACACAAAATCCCGCCGCATTCGGAGCATTCCGAACGCAGCGGGATTTTTATGTGGGAATGCAGCGATTCCTTTATTCTGCTCTTTTCTTTCCGCCCATGGTCATAAACAGGAAGAAGATCGAGAGGACACAGGAGGCGAGAAGGCTGATGAAGCCGCCCGTCCAGCCGAAGTGGTCAACGACGAAGCCCATGTAGACACCCGCGAACGCAGAGCCGACGATGTAGCCCATGAGACCCGTGAGGCCGGTCGCGCCGCCCGTTGCGACACGCGGCACCATGTCCGCCGCCTGCAGCCCGATCATCATGACCGGGCCGTAGATGAGGAAGCCGATTGCAATCAGCGCGAGGTTATCCACGAGGACATTGCCGGGCGGGTTGAACCAGTAGACAAGGATCGCGACGATGACAAACGTCATAAAGATCATCGTTGCGGGCGCACGCCGTCCGCGGAATACGCGGTCACTGAGGTAGCCGCTCACGAGCATGCCCGGGATGCCCGCCCACTCATAGAGGAAGTACGCCCAGCGCGAGCTCTCCTTGGAGAAGCCCTTGACCGCGGCGAGATACGTCGGTGCCCAGTCGACAACACCGTAGCGGATGAAGTAGACGAAAATGTTCGCGATCGCCAGGTACCAGAGCAGCTTGTTCTTGATGATGTACTTCATCAGGACTTCCTTCGCCGTCATCTGCTTGTCCATGACGGCACCGTGCTCCTTCGGGTAGTCGTTCTTGTACTCCTCGATGGGCGGCAGACCGCAGGACTGCGGCGTGTCACGCAGGAGGAAGAACGTGATGAAGGCGAGGACGATGGCGATCAGCGCAGGGAAGAAGAAAATACTGTTCCATGTGCCAAAGAGTGCGATACCTGCTGTCGCCAGCGGTGCGATCAGCCCGCCGCCGAGGTTGTGCGAGACGTTCCACCACGACCACCACGCGCCGCGCTCGGTCTGGGAGAACCACGTCACCATGGACTTTGCATACGGCGGGTAGCCCATCCCCTGAAACCATCCGTTCATGAAGCTCAGGGCGCACATGATCGGAATACTCGTCATGACCCCCGGCACAACGCCGAACGCGAGCGTCACGAGCGCACTGAGCAGGAGGCCCAGCGTGGCAAAATACTTCGGATTCGAGCGATCCGAGATGTTGCCCATGACGAACTTGCTCACGCCGTATGCGACCGAAAGCATGGTCAGGACGATGCCAAGATCCGCCTTGGAGTAGCCGTAGTCCTGAATCATGTAGGGCATCGCGAGACTGAAGTTCTTGCGAATCAGGTAGAAGGTCGCATACCCGATGAACGTCCCGAGAAAGACCTGCCGTCGGAGTGACTTGTACCGCTCGTCAATCTGGTCGGCGGGCAGCCGCTCAATGTGCGGTGCCGGTGAAAAAATTGACATATGAATTCATCTCCTTTGTGAAATTTATGCTGGTTGTAGTATAGCGAATGCAGCATTGCCCGACCATCGGCAAAGTTCTGTTTTTCCCTCGGATTTCTCCCCATTTTTCCATCAGAAATACAGAACCCCACATCAGAAAAAATCCGATGTGGGGTTCTGTTGATACGTCTCGGAACGCTACTGCAAAAGCCCGTTCCGCAGGGCGAGCGTGACAAGCTCGCTGCGCCGACTGCAGTGCAGTTTCTCGTAGATATGTTTCTTATGTGTGTCCACCGTCTTGACACTGAGATGCAGCTGCTCGGCGATCTCCGTGATCGTATACTCGTGGATCAGCTCGTCAAAGACCTCCCGCTCCCGCGCGGTGAGCACGCTGCGCGGATCATCCGCCGCCTCCTCTGCGGGGCGGAACATGATGTCCATGAGCGACTGCTGCGCGTTCGGGCTAAGGTAACGCCGCCCCTGCGAAAGTGTCTGCAGCGCATCGAACAGCTCGTTGTCCGCCGAGGTCTTGGGCAGATAGCCCATTGCCCCGTACTGCATCGCCTTGTAGATATACTCCTCATCCTCGTGCATGCTCAGCACGAGAATCTTCACCGCAGGATAGTGCGCGCGGATCTCGCGGATGCAGGCGAGCCCGCCCATCCCCGGCATCGAGATGTCCATGATCACGAGGTCGATCGGCTGCTGTGCCAGCAACTGCAGTGCCTCCTCGCCGCTCTCCGCCTCCGCCGTCACCGTGTAGGCGGACGTGTTTTTGAGCAGCAGCTTCATCCCCGCGCGGATCAGCAAATGGTCATCCACAATCATCAGATTCATCCGTCAGCCCTCCCCTTCCACGCAGCTCAATGCGATAGACCGTCGTCCACTCCGGCAGCTCTGCGGAGAGCTCCATGCGCCCCGCGAGCAGGCGCACGCGCTCCGCAATCCCATAGATCCCCATGTGGTTCTCCCGCCGCGCCGCACGGATGCGCTCCTGTGTGATGCCGTCGCCGTTGTCCTTGACATAGAGCACGATGCGCTCCTCTGCGGTCAGGCGGATCTGTGCCCGCGTCGCGTGGGAATGCCGCACGATGTTCGTCAGGCACTCCTGTACGATCCGATAGACTGCCAGACTCTCCACGTCGCCGGGCACCGCCTCGACCGCGCAGACGAGCTCGATGTCCACTGCATGCTTGCGCCGATAGTCCGCGACCAGCTTCTCAAGTGCCGCCTCGATCCCCAGCTCATCCAGTGCCGGCGGGCGCAGCTCCACCGCGAGATTCCGCAGCCGCGCGAGCGTATCCGCCGTCTCGTCACGGATCGCGAGCAGCGCCTTCTGCATATTTTCATCGTTCGTCTCGTTCGCGAGCGCACGCAGGGAAAAGAGCAGCGCCGTCAGCGTCTGCCCGCTCTCGTCGTGCAGTTCCATTGCAATCCGCTTGCGCTCCTCCTCCTGCGCCGTGATGATGTGCCGCAGGAGACGGCTGCGCTCCTGCGCACCCTCGCGCAGATGCCGCTCCATATCGTTCATCGCATTCGCCAGACGCCCGATCTCATCCGTCGCGGGGAACGTGATCGCACGCCCCGAGAAATGCCCCTTGGAGATATGCTCCGCACGTTCCATCAGATGATGGAGCGGACGCGTCAGGATCTCCGACAGGCGGAAGATCAGCATCGCCGCGAGGAGCAGAATGACCAGCGTTATCCCGAGCATTTTCAGTACATTGGAGACCAACAGCTCCCGCAGCGCATCCTCGCTCACACCGACGCGAACCGCGCCGAGCGCACCGCCCTCGATCGGCCAGCGGATGTCCTGGATCTGCCCGAGGCTCGTGTCCACGCGCAGCACCTCCGGCTCTGCGCCGCCCGCCCCGTGCAGCTCGCGCAGATGCAGCGGCATCCCCTTTGGAAAGGTATGCGCCATCACACGTTCGTCTGTATCCAGCAAAAAGATATACGATACAAAGTCATTGTTGCGCTTCTCTGTGTGGATCAGTTCCTCAAGCGCAAAGAGATTGCCCGTCTGCAGCGCGTCGCTGCTGAGCTCCGCCACCTCTGCCGCCACGCTCAGCCCGCGCCGCTCCAGTGACGCACGCATGATGTCGGACAGCGTGACGAGCATGAGCGCACCCGAGAGAATGGCGAAGAGCAGCACAATCCCCATCACGATCACCGTCAGCTTGCCCGCAATGCGGAGCTTTGCAAAATACTGCATCAGATCCCCTCTTCCGGCGAGAACCGCGGATAGAGCTCCGGCTGCGGCGGTACGAAACGGTCGATGAGCAGCTGCTCCATCGCCTCCTTTGCCTCCGGATCTCTATCCAGATGCAGCAGGATCTCCTGCACCGCATCCGCCTCCCTCAGATCGCGCCGCGCCACCACAGGCCCCATCCCGCTCCCCGGCAGCACCTGTACGATCCGCACCTGCTCCAGCATCGCGGGCGCATACTCCTGATAGTAGTCATACGTCAGGCTCGCAATCCCGCCGCCATCCCCCAGCCCGTCCGCCACCGCGCGCAGCGAGTCATCATGGCTATAGGTAAAATAGGAGGAGCGAAAGAAGGTCTCGGGATCCTCGCCCATTTTCCGCAGATATGCACGCAGCTCAAGATAGCCCGAGTAGCTCATCGGGTCCACATAGACGAAATGCCGCCCGCGCAGCTCCGCAAGCGACTCGATGCGGCTCGTACGCGGGACAATCACATACGAGAAATAGTAGTTCACCCCGCTCCGCTCCGGCATCGCCAAGAGGCGCACATCCTCCTTTTTCCCATACACCATATATGCACCGCTCGACAGGAACGCGACATCCGCATCCCCCTTCGCCAACAGCTGATTGATCTCAGCGTAGCTGCGGCGATGCAGGAGCAGCACCGGCCGCCCGAGCAGCCGCCCGAGACTGCGCACCATCTGGCTCTGATACCCCTCCG
>JABZYJ010000120.1:0-5369 GCA_015265235.1 Selenomonas sp.
CGCCCGAGGATCCACTCCACGAACAGCCCCGCCGTGCGGCTCTTGCCGTGTCGTGCTGGCTCGTTGATGACAAGCACCTCATCATCACCCTCGTAAAATGCCTGCAAGGCGTCACAGAGCTCACGGAGATAGGCACGCTCGGGCTTATAGAAATCGGGTGCCCTGAGACAGCAATAAAAAAAGAACTCGCGCCTTGCAAGTTCCAGTTTCGCTTGAAGAATCAGCCTGCTATCCACTGTCGATCACGTTCCGCAGCTCTTCCGTCGAAAGCCCTGCAAAGGGATTCTCAACGGTCGCCCTGACTTCGATCTTATCGTTGAACATACCGATATGCCTCCCCAGAAGCTCTAGCGCCTTGATCTTGTCATGCAGCTTCACCTCAACGCCATTCGTGCCTTGCTTGATTCCTGCAATCGCCGCACGCTGATCCGCAGAGAGCTCCGCTGTCTCCGTGAGCGTAACTGTCTGATACGAGAGCTCCGTGCCGTCGTTCTTTTCGACAGTCCTCGTCTCCACCTGTACATAATCCGTCGCGTCCGCAAACGCAACACGCGCCAACTCCTTGACAACGCGTTCCTGCGTCACCTCCGTGCGCCGCTGGAGGTCTTTCTGACGACGTGCGATTTCGGCTTGAACCTTAACATGCCTTAACAACCTCGCAGCCGTAGCTTCAGCCGTTTTTGCACTGTATCCTGCACGAATCGCCGCCTGTTTGCCGTTAAAGTCAATCAGCCACTCATCTACAAAGCGCATCTGCTTCGGTGTAAGCTTCACGTCGTCACCTCCTTTCACGCATGCAAAAAGGGCACCGCGTATGCAGTACCCTCACTATTCACAGCTTATACTATAGCACAGGTCTTTGTATCCATTTGTATCCACTTTGCAAAATAGCCTTGAACTCGTTCAGTGCCTGTCCATGCAGCTTGTGTACGTGATGGTACTCATACCCCAAGCCGATGGCGATATACTCCCACGACTCGCCCCAGAGATACCGCCGTTTCAGCACTTCGCGATATCGCCCATCTGCGATTTTTTCGATCAGTCCCTCCGCCTCCGTACGCAGTGCGATCAGCTCATCCCATTTTGCATTGACCCGCTCGGCATATCCCTCCAGTGCTGCAATCGCATCGGATAGGTCACCGATCTTTCCACCGCTGACCTTATCCGCGTCATACTGGATCGCTTTCAGATGCAAGATATCGTCTTTTGCCTGCTCATACTCCTGTTCAAGCAGTTTCAGCTCCCGCTCTGCATCTCGGACACGCCAGAGGTATACCCTTACTTGTTTTGTGTCAGTCAATCTATATCACCTTCCTCACTCGGAAATTTCATGAACGTCAACCAGATTGCCCTCCCTCGACGATTCCCGAACAATGGCTGCACGGGAAAGAGTTTCAGAACGTCCGCCGTGCTGATCTGATCTTCGCTCCACTTGAAAATCAACACTCCGTAATCTTTCAGGACGCGCATACACTCCTCGAATCCCCGACGCAGGTCATCTTGCCATGTACTTTCGAGGATACCGTACTTGACGCCAAGCCACGATTGCTTTCCGGCTCTGCACAGGTGCGGCGGATCGAATACGACAAGACGGAAACTCTCGTCAGGAAATGGTATCTCTCGGAAATCAGCAATTAGATCAGGTCTGACCTCAAATCGCCGTCCATCGCAAAGCGTTTTGCCAAATCTGCGGTTGTCCATAAACACGGCTGCATGATGATCCTTGTCGAACCAGAACATCCGAGAGCCGCAACAAACGTCAAGTATCTGCTTGGCAATATGAGTCTTCAACCTCATCATCTGCATCCATCTCCTCTTCCCGCTCCATCACGCACGCCATCATGCAGCGCATGCTCGCGTTGACAAGATGCTCCTCGGTGACATCCCCTTTGAGATAGAGTGACAAATGCCGAAACGCTCTCGCCGCGTGCTCACGGGCAGGGATATCTTTCCACGTCTCGCCAGGATGTTTCTTTGCCCCTGCTGTCAGCCCTGTTGCCACCTTATCAAGCCATCCGCAGTCAATGTACCGGTACTCGTTTTTCTCCTCGTCCTGTGGATATTTCTGCTCTGCCATTTTCTGACCTCCGATCACTCAGCTTTATCCGGAATAATATCCGCAAAACGTCCATCATCCTCAGGCCAGTGTAGCGGCGCAAGAAAGCCACCTGCAGGCGTCGCTGAAATCATATCTGTGTCTACATCCATTCGTAAAGGACTGTGTTTCCTCCCGGGTGAATAAAACCGTACAGGTGCTTTGCGTTGACGGAAGTAATCGACGAGATCGGAGAGATGCCGCCCATTGAACGCTGAATAAATACTCTGCCACTCAGTAAAATTCTCTGTCTTACCCGAAAGGCGATACTCTACATGCAGATTATTATCTCGTGCATACACTCTAAGTCCATCCGGACGCCACACAAGCATCAAACACACGATCTGCTTCTTCGGAGTACACGCACTCACCGCTTTTAGCACCGCAAGAAATTCTACGAGCTCACAGATACCTACGGTTGCATACGGTGCATCTTCGCGAGGTGGCGGGAAGAGCTTGTCATAATCCGGAAGTACCGCCCCTTCGACCATGACATTACTCTCGGCATCAAAGACGCCCTCCCTGCCGGAAGCCTCCTCAACCCAGATACTGCTATGCCAATTCGTAGCATACGCGCGTCCCGCACGATAGTGTATTGCCCGAATTGACGTTCCTTCCGTGTTCAAAAACTTCTTGACGTTCTTCATGAAAATCAGCATAGTAAGCCCTCCTCATCGCGCCTTGTAGCGCTCTATCCTTGCTTTTACTGCATCCAACATACTCTCCTGCCCGGCGGCCTTGCCCTCCAGCGCCCGCATGACATCCTCATCGATCGTTCCCTTTGCGACAAGGTGATGCAGCACGACAGGCTCCGTTTGCCCCGGACGATGCAGACGCTTATTCGTCTGCTGATACGCCTCAAGGCTCCACGTCAGCCCATACCAGATAGCGATATGCCCGCCGTGCTGGAGATTGAGACCGTGCCCCGCGCTCTGCGGATGCACCAACAGCAGCGGTATGCGTCCTGCGTTCCAGTCGCGAATATCCTCCGCCGTTTTGAGTTCCCGCGCCTTGGGGTATCGCCTCCGCAGCGCGTCGAGGTCGTGGCGGTAGCTGTAGATCACCATGACACTCTTTCCTTCGTTGCAGGCAATGATCTCATCCAGCGCCTCAATCTTCGCCTCGTGGATCTGCACAACTTCTTTTTCTGCGTCATAGACGGCTCCGTTTGCCAGCTGCAGCAGCTTGTTTGTCAGCGCGGCAGCCGATACGGCAGTGATATCCGTATCCCCGATGCTAAGGACAAGCTCCTTTTCCATCTCGTGATATCGCTCCATCGCTTCATCCGGCAGCTGCACCTTGACAACGTTCTGCATCAGCGGCGGCAGAGTAAGATAGTCCTCGCTTTTCATGCTGACGCAGATATCGCCGATCCGCTTGTAGATTTCCTTATCGGCGCCGGGACGCAGATCGTAGCTGTATACGACATATCCACTCTGCTGTCCCGGGCGGAAATACCGCTCACGGTACTCCGTCAATGTCCTGCCAAGGCGCTTACCGCGATCGAGGAGATACAGCTGACTCCAGAGATCCATCAAACCGTTGGGGGCGGGCGTCCCGGTGAGAAGCACCACGCGGGAAATGAGTGGTCGCACTTTCCGCAGCGCCTTGAAACGCTGCGATGCCGGGTTTTTGAAAGAGCTCGACTCGTCGATCACCACGATGTCAGCCACTTAACCACATCGCGGTTGACGACGTAGATGTCTGCATCTGCCCGCAGTGCCGCTTCGCGCGTTGCCCTATCGCCAACAGCGATGGACATACGGAGATTCTGTGTATGCGCCCACGTCTCACACTCATCACGCCAGGTGCTCAGTGCCACACGCAGCGGAGCGATTACAAGCACTTTACGCACGGCGAAGCGGTCATATATCAGCTCGTCGATCGCGGTCAGCGTCGATACCGTCTTGCCCATGCCCATATCCAGCAGGAGAGCAACGGCGGGTGTATCGATAATCCGCTGGATCGCGTACTGCTGATACGGACGCGGTACGAACTCCCTACGCATCGAAGAAGAACTCACAGAATGTGCGGATATCTGTATCCGAGCGGATGACGCAGACCGGAAATCCCATCGTTCGAATCTCTCTGTGCGCTGCTTCCTGCGCCCGCCGGAGTTTTCCGCCCGGTCGTTTGATCTCCGCGAAGGCGATTCTTCCGTCCGGCATCAGCACAATGCGGTCAGGCACTCCGATGCGTCCCGGGGAGACGAATTTCATCGCGAGCCCTCCGGCCTCCTTGACCGCCTTTACAAATTTCCGCTCGACTTGTTTTTCCGTTATTGTTTCATCGGGTCGGAACAGCCTTGAAAAAATATTTTTCATTTTTCCTCCTTCACTCCTTGACAAATCCTTTGTAACCTGTTACGCGCGTGCGCACATGCGCGGACACTTTTACGGAAATAAGGATATAAGGGGGTATATAACCTTATTTTGAATATCTCTATACAAACAAAGTTACAAAGTTACACATACTCTATCTCCTTGATTTTCTAAGACTTAGACCGTAACTTTAGAAAGTTACACAAAGTTACGCTTTTTATGGAACACATTTTTCTTTTTGTAACTTTCTACCCCCAATGTAACTTTGGGAAAGTTACAAAAAACCTTGTCAGTTTTTCCGAATAAACCCTTTTTGCACTCCATAATGTGGAAATCGGATGCCTCCACTCGGTTGATCCCAGCCCTTCATCTTACGCAAAACGTCATTGATTTCTATTGATTGCGTTCGAGTTAGTTTTTTCGGATCCCCGTTCAAAAGCTCGACCCAGACTTCCATCGCACAGACACGGTCACGCGGTATCGTCCCCTCAGGCATGTCCAGCCCGTCGCCGTGGATGTAGTCACGGCGCTCTCCGAGATCCAGCTTTGCCCAGCCCTCCGGCAGCGGTCGATCTACGAAGTCATAGATCAGCCCTGCTAGGGGGCTCTCATCCGTGTGTGCCTCCTGCAGCTCCCGCGCAATCGCCTCCATGTCGGGGCTCAGATGCAGGGGCTCACCGCCCTTGAAGGCGTCGACGGCCTCCGCCCATATTTGCCCCACAACGTCCTCCGTCAGGTGCTCAAAATGCGACATCTTCTGCCGCTCCTTGTCCACCTGCATCGGCCACCAGCGGCGACCGCCCGTCTGGTCACGGATAAAATCCGCGATGTTCGTGGTCGCGATGAAGATGCACTGACGCGGATACCGCTCCGTACGGCGTCCGTAGGCGGCTCTGAAGGAGTCCTCCTGCTTGGAGATGAACTGCTTCACGAGCTCGAAGTCCGCTTTACGG
>JABZYJ010000120.1:5379-5625 GCA_015265235.1 Selenomonas sp.
CCAAAAGCCTTGGATATGCTCCATCGCATCTTTGCCCTGGACGGTCACAAGGCTCTCGGAGTGCCAGCCATGCGCGAGCTTTCGCACAAGGGAGGTCTTGCCCTGCCCCTGCCTGCCGATCAACGTCAGAACGGTGTCGAACTTGATGCCAGGCTCGAGCGCACGGCCGACGGCCGCTGCGAGCGTCTTACGGGTAATCGTGCGGTGGAACTCCGTGTCCTCCGCCCCGAGGTAGTCGATAAAGAC
>JABZYJ010000121.1 GCA_015265235.1 Selenomonas sp.
TCGTATCACATAGGATGTTCATGACGCTGCAGCCTTTCTTCGCGGATGTCCGTTGCCGTTGTTTCCGCAGGAGCGTTTTTTAGCAGGCCATATAGATGGTCCACTGCACTCATTTTGGGGGCGACCATGTGCGCGACGGGTTTTCCCTCGACGGTGAGGAAAATATCCTCATGTGGAATGAGAGCCAAGTATTTATCCATATTGGCGTGAAAGTCAACGGTGGTGACAAACATAGTGACACTCCTTCCTCATAAAAAAGGGGCTGTGCTACTGCACAGCCCCTGCTCTGTTACACTGATACGTCGATGCTGCCGCCGAGGCTCGGGTCGAGGCTCGCGGTGCTCTGCTCGATCAGGTCGAGTGCCTCACTGCTCGAGTCCATCGCCATCTTTGCGGCGGCGATGCCGATGCTCTGTGCGGTCTGCTGTGCCGCCATGCTGACGGAAAGCTGTGCAATATCCATACTACATTCCCTTCTGTTTAGACATAGATGCTGAAGAGATTCAGCATGTTCGAGTAACGCGACATGGTGGGCAGGGAGCGTCCATTCAGGATGTTCGACGCGTAGCTGAGCTGCCCGCCGATCGCCTGCTCCATGGTCGGGATGACGCTGCGGCGCGAGAACTGTGCCGCCTCTGCGTGACGGTCGGCGCGTCCCGCGAGTCCGCCCCGGCCGAGAATCGCCTCGGAGCGTGCGGGAGAGTCGATGAGTGCGTCGGCGAGCAGGTTCTCGTTGACGCGCAGCTTGCCCGTTGCGCCGTCGACGGAGATGCCCATCTTCGCATACGAGCCTGCCATATAGGTGGTGTCGGAGAACTCACTTGAGAGTGCCTGTACGCCCTTGCCGAGCTCTTTGTTCTCGCGCAGGAAGTCGCTCGTCTCGTTGTACTTGCTGACGAGATCCTTCACGTCCGAGATCGCGCTCTTTAGACGGTCGCTGTAGGAGCGTGAGCCGTCGGCGTTCGTCGTGATGTCGCTGCGGCTGAACTTGAAGTCCGTGTTCTCGACGGCACGTGCCGCCTTGCGCAGATCCTTCATGTTGCCGTCGTACTCGGCGTAGAACTTGGCGCTGGTCTCCGCGTATGTCTTGCGCAGTTTTGCCGCCTGATTCGCAATGGCGAGGATGGAGCTGAGCTCGTCTGCACTCGAGTCCTGCCCGCGGTACTGTGCGGCGTAGAGACTGCTGTTGCCCTGCCGCTGCATGGGACCGCCGAAAATGGCACGCGTCGCATCCGTGCGAGAGTTGCCGGCGTAGAGCGAGCGGTAGATGCTGCTCGCCGCGCTGGTCATCTGTGTAATCGTTGCCATAGATTTCCTCCTTCCGTGGTGTGTATGGTAGGGATTTTTTTCCTACACCTATTATATCGTTTTTTTCGTAAATGTCATTAGGTGAGGGCGAAAATTTATTGCGGAGCGTTTGATTTGTGATACAATATAAAAACTGTTGTCTGAGCGGCAACCCCTAACGTGAACGCCTCGTTACGCAAGTGATCGGGTGCTTATCTGCCTAAATACCTGCGGACTTCTTAAACGCGCTGCGCTTGAACGAAAGAAGTCCGCAGGGGGCAGAACGCCCCCTTTACTCACTTGCTTCACTAGGGTTCACTTATAGGGGCACGCCGCTCTATCAAACGCTCCGTATGAATTTAGGTGGGGAGGAGAGCATAAGTTGAAGGCAGCATTTATGACGCTCGGCTGTAAGGTGAATCAGTTCGAGACGGAGACGATGGAGGGGCTGTTCCGTGCACGCGGCTATGAGATCGTGCCGTTCGAGGAGCGGGCGGATGTCTATGTCATCAATACGTGCTCGGTGACGCATCTGAGCGACCGCAAGTCCCGCCAGATCATCCGCCGTGCGTCGCGCACGAATCCGTCAGCGTGCATCGCTGTGGCGGGTTGCTATGCGCAGGTCGCGCCCGCCGAGGTGCGTGCACTCGAAGGCGTGCGCGTCGTGATCGGTACGGAGGAGCGCGCGCGCATCGTGGACTATGTGGAGGAGGCGCTTCGCGCGGACGGCGTGGTGGAAGAGATCACGGATGTGATGCAGGCGCGTGCCTTTGAGGACATCCCCCTGCACGGCGTACCGCACCGCACGCGTGCCTTTCTCAAGATCGAGGACGGCTGCCAGAATTTCTGCTCGTTCTGCATCATCCCCTATGCGCGCGGGCCTGTGAAGTCGCGTCCGCTCGCGGCGGTAGCGCGCGAGATGGAGAAACTCGCGGCGGCGGGGTTTCGCGAGGTGGTGCTGACGGGGATTCACCTCGGCGCGTACGGCATCGACCTTCCGCAGCGTCCAACGCTTGCCGATGCGTGCCGCACCGCACTGCGCACACAGGGGCTGCGGCGGCTGCGGCTGGGCTCGCTGGAGTCGGTGGAGCTGTCGGAGGATCTCCTCTCGCTCGTGCGGACGGAGCCGCGCTTTGCTCCGCATCTGCATCTGCCCCTGCAGGCGGGGAGCGACAACGTCCTGCGCGCGATGAACCGCCACTACGATACGGCGGCGTTCGCGCGGCTCCTCGTGGATGTGCGTCGCGCTGTGCCGGGGGTGGCGATCTCGACGGACATCATCGTCGGCTTTCCGGGAGAGACGGAGGAGGACTTCGCGGCGGGGCTCGCCTTCGTGCGTCAGATGGGTTTTGCGCGGATGCACGTCTTCCCCTACTCGGCGCGGCGCGGGACGCCTGCGGCACGGCGCACGGATCAGATCCCCCCGACGGTGCGCAAGGAGCGCGCGGCGCGGATGCAGGCACTCGCAGACGAGCTGGCGGAGGCGTATCACCGCACGGCACTCGGCACGGTGGAGGGAGTGCTCTTTGAGACGGAGGAGAATGGCGTGACGGACGGGCTGACGGGGACGTACATCCGCGTCTATACGGATGCCACCGTCCCACGCGGCGAGATCGTCCCGATGCGCCTCGTGCGCCTCTATCGCGATGGCGTCTGGGGCGAGCGGGTGTGATTGCTACTCATTTTTGGCGGCGATCTGTGTGATGAGTGCCGCCTTGATTGTATCAAAAAAACCTCGTCCAAAGGCGAGGTTTTATGTATGTCCTAGTAATTTGTCTGCCGCCTACTAGGTAGCGACCAAACATGTAAGTCCCGACAATTTGTTGTCGCCTGTCGGGTAGCAACTAACATTTAAGTTATGTTTATTATAGTAAAACAGATGCTCTCTGTCAATAGTTGCGCTTCTCCTTTTTTCAAAAATCCCCCTTGACAGTCCTCCCCAAAGATGATATTATAATCACCGTCGCAAGACACGTGACTCAGTAGCTCAGCTGGATTAGAGTATTTGACTACGAATCAAAGGGTCGGGGGTTCGAATCCCTCCTGGGTCACCATTTTGAACGCAGACGCCGATGAAGATCGGCGTTTTTTTGTGCATTGATGATATTTTTGCCATTGAGAATGAAAATATGAACGAGATTCATATTTTTCTTTTCAAATGGCTTTTTTTTCGTTATAATAGTATTACTAACGAGAGAGGGTGCGATTCGTTTGGAAGAAAAGATGGGGCGTCGTGAGCGCAAGAAGCTGCAGTCGCGCAAGATGATTCTCGAAGCCGCGATCAGTGAGTTCTCGAAGAAGGGCTACAAGGAGACGTCGGTCGCAGATATCATGGCGGCGGCGGATCTCGGTATCGGGACGTTCTACAATTACTTCGCCTCGAAGGAGGAGCTGCTGTTCTCTCTGCTCGGACGGCTGGGGGAGACGATCTGTATCGCACTCGCTGAGGCGCGGGCGGCGGAGCGCAGTTCGCTGGAGCTGCTCGAGGTCGGCGCGCGTGTGACGGCGAAGTTTCTCGATGAGAACCGCTTTGTGATGCCGCTTTTTCTCTCTGCCTCGCAGCACAAGGCGCAGGGCATGCCCCCGCAGGAGGGGGCGGAGGATAAGCCGCATCCGAGCCGTATGGCACCGCAGGTAAAGCGGGTCTTTACCGAGATTATCCGCGAGGGACAGGAGGCGGGCGAGATCCGCCGTGACGTTCCTGTCGATCTGATCGCGGAGATGTTCCACTCGCTGTATCAGGCGGCGGCGTTCAGCCAGTTGGAGCTGAGTTTTCAGGAGAATATCGCGCTCAAGACGCGCCTCCTCCTCGATGGTATCCGCAGGCGGGACGGGCAGCCAGAGGGCTGAGTGTTCCCCTTATGGTGTGACGGCGCGAGCCGTTTTCCAATCTGTGTATTTAGGAGTACCAATGATCAGTGTAACGAAACTTCTTTTTATGGATGAGTACTATGGTGACGCGCTGCGCTACTCACACAACGCGCATCGGATGAAGAGCGGTGCCGCAGAGGGCATGGGCCCCGTGGTGGTCTGGAACTCGACGCGGACGTGCAATCTGCGCTGCCGCCACTGCTATATGGAGTCGGACGGGCAGAAGTACGACGGGGAGCTGACGACGGAGGAGGCAAAGCGCTTCATCGACGATCTCGCGGAGTTCCGCGTGCCCGTGCTGCTCTTCTCGGGCGGCGAGCCGCTGATCCGCCCTGACTTTTTCGAGCTCGCGGAGCACGCGGCAGAGCGCGGCGTGCGTCCGACGCTCTCGACGAATGGGACGCTCATCACGCGCGA
This sequence comes from Selenomonas sp., assembly GCA_015265235.1. GTDB lineage: Bacteria > Bacillota > Negativicutes > Selenomonadales > Selenomonadaceae > Centipeda. The sequence continues at coordinate 4,576 of JABZYJ010000121.1, forward strand.
TGTGGCACAGCGCATCAAGGATCTCGGCGTGGGCTATGTCGGCATCTCGCTCGACGGTCTGGCGGATGTGAACGATATGTTCCGCGGCGTGGACGGTGCGTACCAGCGGGCGATGGAGGGCATTGAGAACTGCGTCGCCGTCGGTCAGCGCGTGGGGCTGCGCTTTACGATCAATCACCACAACATCATGGAGCTCGATAAGATCTTTGACTTCATCGAGGAAAAGGGGATCAACCGCGTCTGCTTCTATCACCTCGTCTACTCGGGGCGCGGCGGGCAGATGATGGATGAGGATGTGACGCCCGAGGAGTCGCGGCGGGCGATGGATACGATTATCGCGCGGACGAAGGACTTTGAGGCACGCGGCCTCAAGAAGGAAATCCTGACGGTGGACAATCACTGCGACGGGGTCTATATGTATCTGAAGGCACTTGCCGAGGGCAACGACGCGGGCGCGGAGCAGATCAAGAAGCTGATCGGCGCGAACGGCGGCAACCGCTCCGGGATTGCGTTCGGCGAGGTGGATCCGATGGGCTATGTGCACCCCGATCAGTTTACGCAGCATCATACGTTCGGCAATGTGCGCGAGCGCAAGTTCGGCGATATCTGGCAGGATGTGACGAATCCGATCATGGCGGGGCTGAAGGATCGCAAGCCGCTCCTCAAGGGTCGCTGCAGTCAGTGTCAGTATCTCGACTGGTGCAACGGGAATTTCCGCACGCGTGCCGAGGCACGGACGGGGGATTTCTGGGCGTCCGATCCGTCCTGTTATCTGACGGATGAGGAGATCGGCGTCGCGGGGGCGGCACTGTGAGCGCGCCGATGGACGCGGCGCACGCCGCACAGGGCGCACCAGCAGGGCATCCGCATGGGATGGGTCACCCGCACGGAATGGGGCATCCCGGCGGACATCCGCATGGCATGGGACAGGGCGGTCACCCCGGCGGGCACCCGAAGGGTGTCGCGGGCGGCGGGGTGAAGATCATCTCGTGGAATACGACGAACGCCTGCAATATGTAC
>JABZYJ010000122.1 GCA_015265235.1 Selenomonas sp.
TCGAAGCGGCGCGTGCAGGTGAGGCGGGACGCGGCTTCGCGGTCGTCGCCGAGGAGATTCGCAAGCTGGCCGAGCAGTCGCGCGGGTTTACGGATGAGATCAACGGCATCATCGCCGAGCTGAAGACGAAGTCGCAGCAGGCGGTGGATACGATGGAGGTCTCCAAGAAGCTGGTCGAGGAGAGCAACGTCAACCTCGGACGGACGCAGCGCCGCTTTGAGATGATCGGCGAGGCGGTGCAGAATGCGGACGGCGTCGTCGAGCGCCTGAACGCATCAGCAAAGCAGCTGTCGGAGAAGAACAAGTCGATTGCGGGCATCGTTGAGCGTCTCATGAAGCTCGCGAAGGAGAACGATGTGACGACGGACGAGGCCGAGGCATCGGTGGATTCGCAGACGCAGGCACTTGCGGATATCGCAGAGGCGAGCGAGAGCCTCGCACAGGTTGCGACCGATCTGCAGAACGAGGTCGGACGGTTCAATATCTGATACAGATTTGATCAACAACGGGGACTGCTGTACGAAGCTGTAAACTTCGTGCAACAGCCCTCTTTTCGTAAGAAACAATTGCTTTTCACTGGATTCACGGTATAATAACCACAGAACGACCCCAGACAAACGGCGGTGTCTTTCCGACAAATCGCACCGCAGAAAGGAAGCCCTATGACGGATATCATCGACCTGCACACCCACACCGTCGCGAGCATGCACGCATACAGCACCATCCGTGAGATGGCGACAGCAGCAAAGGAGAAGGGGCTCGCCCTCCTCGGCATCTCTGATCACGCCCCCGCCATGCCCGGGACGTTCCATGAGATCTACTTTCACAACTTCAAGGTGATCGGTCACGCCTCGTACGGCGTCGAGATCATGATGGGCGCAGAGCTGAACGTCATGGATGAGACGGGGCGCGTCGATCTCCCCGAAAAGGTGCTGAAAAAGCTTCACTACGGCATTGCGAGCCTGCATGATCTCGTGATCGCCCCCGGCAGCACGGCAGAGAACACGGCGGCGCTCGTCGGCGCAATGAAAAATCCCTACGTCAATATCATCGGTCACCCCGATAATCCCGCCTACCCTGTCGACGTTGACGCATTGGCGCGTGCCGCCGCGGCGAAGCACGTCCTCATCGAGATGAACAATTCCTCCCACGACCCGCATGGCAGCCGCCCCGGCAGTGATCGACTCGCACGCGATCTGCTTGCCGCCTGTCGCCATCACGGCGCACATATCCTCCTCGGGAGTGATGCGCACATCGACGCAGACGTCGGGGAACACGGCTATACACACGCCATTCTCGAGGAGATCGGATTCCCCACAGAGCTTGCGCTCAACGATGATCCTGCACGGCTGAAGGCATGGCTGATGGATCGCCGTGCAAAAAATGGCGTGCAGGGCTTAAATTATTTTTCTTAATTGTTTCGATTTTGTTGTAATTTATTTATATTTATCGTTATTTATTGTTTTCACGGATAACGTGAGCCACCGCAACAAAAAGCACCGACCAAGAATCTCTTGATCGGTGCTTTTCTCGTCGCCTCTTACTCCTCGCCCTCACCCCACGAGGTATCCGTGAAGAGATCGAGCGACTCTCCGGGCAGAGCGCGCTGCGCGGAAATCTCGAACGGAATCTTCTGCGTACGCACGCACGCAATAGCGAACATATTGATCGCCGTCGACATATTCATCCCGACCGCACCGCAGAACTGCTCAAAGCTCTTTTTGAGCTCGGCATCCATGCGGATACTGATGCTGGTCTGTGCCATGTATGCCATCCCCTTTACAAGTTCACACTTTCTTCTAAGAATATCATATTTCGTGCGCTGTTGCAATAGGGAGAGCTGCACAGGCACGCAGTTTTCGCAGGAGATTTGCCTTGCTCTTTGAGAGTGCCCCCGCACTCGTGCCGAGGAGTACCGCGATCCGGCGCAGTGTGAGGTCGCGGAAATAGTGGAGATCGAGCACCTCCTTCTCCCGCGCCGTGAGGCGGTGCATCGCACGCGCGAGGATGTCCTCGGCGAGAAGACGTTCCTCCGCCCGCTCCATCGGATGGTCGACGGTACACCCCCGCCACAGTTCCTGCCCGTCCGCTTCCTCCGGCGGCGCACAGGTGCGCGCCCGCCGCCGCAGCTCACGGCGGAACTCAGCGATGAGCGCATGGTGGACGCGCGCCTTGACAAAGCCCGCAAACGGTACGCCCTGCCGCGCGTCGTAGTCATGTAGTGCCTCGATAAAGGCGAGCGCGGCGACGTTCTCCGCCTCTGCCGCGAGTGCCGTCCCGCGCAGATACGGCGCATACGCCTCCGCGACGATCAGCCCGCGGTAGCGCGCCGTCATCTCTGCCATTGCACCTGCCTCACCGCGCACGGCGCGCACGATGACGGCGTCCTCCTCCGCCTTCGTCAAAGGCGCGTGCCTTACTTTCCCATCAAATGTCATTTGATACTCCTCCTTCAAACATTTGTTTTGTTATCTGGAGTATATCAGCTCGATGGACGCACTGCAAAAGCAACATCCATGTGATGGCAGAAAAAAACCGCAGATTTCTCTGCGGCAGATGTCTTTTCTATGCTTTTTTTCGCCCATGCAGCACGCACACAATTTTTTCACAGCGTCGCGCTGCCCGCGAACGAGGCCAGAGATGCGTTGATGACGTTCTCATCGACCTGCTGAATGCAGGAGATGATGTAGTCACGGGTCTCCACGCGGAACGGGATGAGGTGGTGCAGCCGCAGGACGCGCGTGCCGTCAGGCAGCCGCTTGTGCAGGAGAATCGTATTCTCCGCATCCGCGTGGAGGAGGAGGCTCTGTAGGTGCTCCATGCTGAAAAAACGGCGATAGATCGCCAGCTCGGCGGGGAGTACCATCGCTTTGCCGTAGCGATCGAGCAGCTCCTCAAGCGGGTCAAATTTGTTGAGATAGCTCGGCTCAGTGACGGAGCAGTACACCTGCGTGAGCCTCTGGCGGTCGAGGTCGAGGAGGTCGACGCGGTCGTAGAGCTCGATGATCTGGTTCATCGCCTCCTGCATCGATCCTGCCTCGGGACTGAACCGCGAGATGTTCACGGTCGCCATGAGGAAGACAGCACGCGTGTCGTCCTCGTCACGCGCGATGAGGCGCAGACGGACGCTGTTAAAGGAGTTGCGCGTAACGAAGTCCGTATAGACCTCGCGCTCCGTGCGGTCCGCCTCCTCCATCATGCGCGCGATCATGCGCTGATTTTGCTCAAGGCGACGCTCGTAGTGCGGGGTGTCGACACTCCCCTCGTCGAGCTCGATGCTCTTCATGAACAGGCGAAACATATGGTTCTGATAGAGATACTTGAACGAGCCGTCGCAGTCCTCGAGAATGGCAAGCGCGAGCGCATCGCCGATCTCAGGTGAGCCACGCCGCTCGAGCGGGGTGTTCGAGAGCACGTTGATCGCGCCGACACGCGCGTAGTAGCTGTTGAGACGGAACGGCTCCACCTTGACCCGCGCCGTAGGTCCATAGCAGTAGGCAATCGCCTCCGCCAGCGAGATCGGGGGGCTGAAGAGATAGCCCTGCACCTTTTCGCAGCCGATTTCCCGCAGGAACTCGAACTGTGCCTCGGTCTCGACGCCCTCGGCGAGCGTGTGCATCCCGAGCTCCTTTGCCATGTTGACGATGGAGCGAATGACAATCGCTGATTTCGGATTGGTCTCGAACGAGCGCAGGAAGTTCATGTCGATTTTGAGCACATCAAAGACATAGTCCTTGATGTTGTTCAGCGAGGAATAGCCGCTGCCGAAGTCGTCCATCCAGACCTCGTAGCCCAGCGCACGGAAGCGTGCAATCTCGCCCTGCAGGAATGTCTCGTCGTCACCCTGCACGCCCTCCGTGACCTCGATGTTGAGCATCTGCCGTGCCACGCCGTGGCGCAGGCGGACATCCTCGACCGCCTGTACCATATCCATCAGGCGGAAATCCGCCCGAGAGAGGTTCACCGAGATACGCAGAAGGCTCCAATCCGGTATGTCGCGCTGGATCTGTACCATGGACGCGCAGACCTGATCGATGACGTAGAGGTCAAGCTGCGGCGAGAGATGCGCGTCCTCCAACACGGGGACGAACACGCCCGGCGAGATAGTGCCGTAGACGGGATCCTTCCAGCGCGCGAGTGCCTCAAACCCGCAGATCTCGCGCGTCATCGTACGGACCTCGGGCTGGTAGTAGACCATGATGTGCCCGCCCATGATCGCCTTGGAAAAATTGCGGACGATGTAGCTGCGGAAGTTGAGCTCCTCCTCCATCGAGGGGTCAAACACCGCCCACACGAGATCATAGGTGTTCTTGATGGTGTTGCAAGCGATCTTGGCGCGATCCACAATGCGCGCGACGTCCGTCACATCCGCATCGGGGCGGTAGATGCCCGCCTTTAGTTCGAGCGGAAGATGTGTGTCGTAGATGCGGACGTGATCGTGGATGAACCGCACCTGACGATCCGGCTGCTCGATCGGCGTCGCCACGACGAAGTGATCGTCGTTGAACCGCGAGACGAGATCCCCTGGAAACGTCTCACGTAGGAGATCCGCGACATAGCGCAGGAAGCGATTGCCCTGCTGAAAGCTGTAGCGCTGGTTAAAGCTCTTGAAATTTTCAATATCAAAGTAAATGAACGTCAGCGGCCGCGTCATCGGATCCTGCAAATGGAGCGACGCATGCCGCATGAACTGCATCATATTGAGAAGGCCGGTCACGGGACAGGCCTCTTTTTTACTATAGTTTTCCAGTAATGTTGTCCCCATACTCTCCTCACCTACCACCTAAGAAATCATGCCCCCCACGTCGGCTTTCCCGTTTTCTGTGTCGCAGTCACTACCCAGCTGCGACGATATGCCCGGTATGATGCCGCAGCCGAACGGGAAAATCTAGATCTGTGATTTCTCAGAGCGAGATACGCGCGAACTCCTCGACCATGTCGCGCAGGCTCATGCCGCTCGTGCCGCTGAGCACGCCCGAGCGCTCCCCCGGCGCCTGCTTCATCTTGGCGACGATGGCGTCAAAGAGATCGTCCTCGATCGAGCCCGGCACCAGCTGCTCCCAGTTCGCGGCATCGTACGGGCGCTCCTTGACAGCGTTCTCGGGGCGACCCGTCACCTCGAGCTCCGAGATGAACATGATCTCGCGCCGCTCGGGGCTGATGTAGTAGTGCTCCAAAAAATACTTGTTCGGGCGCACCTTGCCATCCTCGGCAACGGAGCCGCCCGTCGTATTTTCCACGAGACGCACCCACGCCTCAATCATGCGCTCCCTGCCGCTGTTCGGACGCAGCACCCAACGTGAGTTTTTGGAGTCCAGATAGTAGGTAAAGCCGTTGTCCACAAAAAGGGTCTTGTATCGCGCCTTCTTCTCGCGTTTTTCCTCTGCTTTCTTCGCGTCACGCTCTGCCTTCTTCGCCGCCTTGGCGTCCGCAGCGGAGCGTTTTGCCGCAAGGCGCGCAGACAGCCCCATCGGCGCATCCGCCGTCTCTGCTGTTGCCGTCGTGGTGCCC
>JABZYJ010000123.1 GCA_015265235.1 Selenomonas sp.
CACCTCAACGCTCTGCGGGAAGCGGATCGCGTCGCAGCTGCCGCGCAGGAACATCGTCCCGCCGTGCATCCCCGTGCAGGGGAAATTGCTGACGATAGGCCTTCCCTGTGCCGTCAGGCCGAGGACGATGATCGTGCCGCCCGCCTGATACTCGCCGAGGAAGCTGCCGCACGTACCGCCGATGATCATGGTCGGCGACTTGTCCTCATACGCCTTGATGTGGATGCCCGCGCGGTAGCCCGCGTTCCCCTTGACGTAGATTTTCCCGCCGCGCATGGCGTAGCCCGCCGCGTCGCCGATGCTGCCGTGGACGATGATCGTGCCGTCGTTCATCGTGTCGCCGACGGCGTCCTGTGCGTTGCCGTGCACGACGATTTTTCCGCCGTTCAGATACGCGCCCAGCGCGTTGCCGGGCACGCCCGTGATCGAGAGGGAGACAGGCGCCATGCCCGCCGCGATGAACCGCTGCCCACAGCAGTTCGTCAGCTGCACCGGCGCCTTGATGCCGCGCAGGCGGTCGTTGAGTGCCTTGTGATCCAGATGGTCTGCATCAATAGAAATCATATCGTTCGCCCTCCCCTCATTCGCCTGCGTGCGCGACGCCGAGAATCTCAAGTTCCTTCTCCGTGAGACCGATGCCGCGCAGCATGAGGCGGTTGCCGCGCAGTGCCTCGATGGAGTTAATGCCCATGCCGCCGAGCATCTCCTTGATCTCGTGCCGCCATGCGGTCATGAGATTGACGAGACGCTGACTGCCCTCGTCGGGGTTCAGACGCTTGACGAGCGCAGGGTCCTGCGTGGCGATGCCCCAGTTGCAGCGGCCAATCTGGCAGCTGCGGCAGAGGTGACAGCCGAGCGCCATGAGCGCCGCCGTGGCGACATAGCAGGCGTCAGCGCCGAGCGCAATCGCCTTGATGACATCGGCCGCCGAGCGGATGCTTCCGCCAACGACGAGGGAGACATCGTTGCGGATGCCCTCCTCGCGCAGACGCTTGTCGCATGCTGCGAGGGCAAGCTCGATGGGGATGCCGACATTGTCGCGGATGCGTGTCGGCGCAGCCCCCGTACCGCCGCGGAACCCGTCGATGGCAATGATGTCCGCACCGCTGCGCGCGATGCCGCTCGTGATGGCAGCGATGTTGTGCACCGCTGCGACCTTGACGATGATCGGGACGGTGTAGTTGGTCGCCTCCTTCAGGGAGTAGACGAGCTGGCGCAGATCCTCGATCGAGTAAATGTCGTGATGCGGTGCGGGCGAGATCGCGTCCGAGCCCTCGGGGATCATGCGCGTACGTGACACGTCGCCGATGCTCTTTGTACCGGGCAGATGCCCGCCGATGCCGGGCTTTGCGCCCTGACCCATCTTGACCTCGATGGCGGCACCTGCGTTGAGGTAGCGCTCGTGCACGCCGAAACGTCCCGATGCGACCTGTACGATCGTGTTGTCGCCGTAGGCGTAGAAATCCTCGTGCAGACCGCCCTCGCCCGTATTATAGTAGATGCCGAGCCGCTGCGCCGCCATCGCAAGGCTCTTGTGCGCGTTGTAGCTGATGGCACCGTAGCTCATCGCCGCAAACATGACGGGCATGGACAGCTCAAGCTGCGGGGCGAGATTCGACGTGTCGATGCGCCCCGCGGCGTCGCGGACGATGGCGTTCGGCTTTTTCCCGAGGAACACGCGTGTCTCCATCGGCTCACGCAGCGGATCGATGGGGGGATTCGTCACCTGCGAGGCGTTGATGAGAAGGCGATCCCAGTAGATCGGCATGCGCTTCGGACTGCCCATGGAGGACAGCAGGATGCCGCCGCTCTCCGCCTGCTTGTAGATCTCTTTGATGGTCTGGTTCGTCCAGTTGTCATCGTCGCGGTAGGTGCAGTTGGTGCGCGCAATCTTGAGTGCCTTGACGGGGCAGATCGAGACGCAGCGATGGCAGTTCACACATTTCTCGTCGTCGGCGACCATGACCTTTAGTGTCGCGTCGTAGTGGTGCACCTTGTTGGAGCACTCCTTTTCGCAGAGGCGGCACTTTGTGCAGCGGGGGTGACGCAGCACTTCAAACTCGGGGTACAGATAGTTCAGACTCATTTAGAAACACCCCTCTTTTACGTTGACGATAAACGGCTCGCCGCCGGCGGGCGCGTAGATATTCTCGGCATCCGGCTCCATGGCGCGAATGGCGGCCTCCTCACTCGCGATGTAGACGCAGTCATCCTTGCTGCCGGTCACCATCGAGCGCAGCTTCAAGCGGTCGTTCAGCGCCATCATGCCGCCCGTGTAGCCGAGGATGATGGAGAAGGGGCCCGTGATGAGCAGGCCCGCAAAGACCGTGCGCAGATACGTGTGGATCTTCTGCGCCGCCGGGTCTTTGCGCGCGATCGTATCCCAGAACGGCGCAGCAATGACGGCCGCGAGCTCATGGAGTGAGAGCTTCTGGCGGCGGAGCAGGAAGTCGGCGATGTAGGTGATGACCTCCGTGTCCGTCTGCAGGGTGCATTTGTATCCGTACATCTCGATGAAGCGACGGTTGGCATCATAGGACGAGATCTCGCCGTTGTGCACGATCGTGCGGTCGAGGAGCCCAAACGGATGCGCGCCGCCCCACCAGCCCGGCGTATTGGTCGGATATCTGCCGTGCGCCGTCCAGGAGTAGGCCTCGTACGTATCGAGGCGGTAGAACGTGCCGACATCCTCGGGGAAGCCGACCGCCTTGAAGATGCCCATGTTCTTCCCGCAGGAAAAAACGTAGCAGCCCGAAAGCTCCGCATTGAGCTTCGTGACCGTGCGCACCATGTACTCCTCCTCGTCCTGCTGCGCAGCGGCGAGCACCGAGCGCAGGGGGGAGACGAAGTACCGCCAGATCATCGGCTCGTCCGTAATGGCAGGAATCTTGCGCGTCGGGATGCGCTCTGCGCGAACGACCTCAAAGCTCTCGCGCAGAATCCCCTCGCAGACGCTGCGGCGATCCTTGCTGTCAAAGAAGATGTGCAGGGCATACTGATCCCGATGCTCCGGATAGATGCCGTATGCCGCGAACCCTCCGCCGAGCCCGTTGGAGCGGTCATGCATCGTCGCGATTCCGCGGATGATGACATCGCCTGGGATCATGCGCCCCTCCTTGGAGATGAGTGCGGCAATCGCACAGCCTGCGGGGATCCTGACCGATCCTTCCCGTTCCATATCCAACAACCCTTTCTGAAAACGATTCCTATTATATAGGAGTAATGTCCTGTACTAATGGACGTGGGGCATAGACTATCATAGATGAAATGAGAAGTCAATTTGCACACCTGTATACATGCGGAGATGATAATTCCGTGACAAAAGTTATGGACGAATCCTTGCCCTTGTGTGTACGATGTTACTCCACAGCATTTTCATACATCAGGCATGACACTTGCACAATGGAAAAAAAGCGAGTAGAATCGGTACGCATGGAAAACTATGGAAAGAGGGATAGCATGACACCGAATATGAATTACAGCAAGTTGAAGGACTCCTACCTGTTCTACAACATTGCGCAGAAGACCAAGGCGTATCTCGCCGAACATCCCGGCACGCATCTCTACCGCATGGGCATCGGCGATGTGTCTCTGCCGCTCTGCCGCACGGTCATCGATGCGCTGCATCACGCTGTGGACGATCAGGCGGTGCAGGCGAGCTTTCACGGCTATATGCCCGAGTGCGGCGCGCCGGAGCTGCGCGCGACGATCGCGGCGTACTATGCGCAGCGCGGCGTGCAGCTGGCGCCCGAGGATGTATTCGTCTCGAGCGGTGCGAGCGATGAGCTGGGCGACATCCTCGACATCCTCGGAAGAGATCAGCGCGTTCTCATCATGGAGCCCGCATATCCTGCCTACGTCGATGCGAACATTATTGCAGGCAACGAGATCATCCATGTTGCATCGAGCCGTGAGGATGGCTTCTTAGCACTGCCCGATCCGTCCGTGCATGCCGACATCATCTACATCTGCTCGCCGAACAATCCGACGGGCGCAGTCTTCTCACGTGCGCATCTGAAAGCATGGGTGGATTACGCGAACAAAACTGATGCAATCATCCTCTTTGATGCCGCCTACGAGGCGTTCATCGAGGATGAGGAGATCCCGCACAGCATCTTTGAGATCGAGGGCGCAAAGACCTGCGCCATTGAGATCTGCTCCCTCTCCAAGACGGCGGGCTTTACGGGGACGCGCTTCGGCTATACGGTCATCCCGCAGGAGCTCATGCGCGGCGGCCTCTCGCTGAATGCGATGTGGGTGCGCAACCGCACGACCAAGACGAACGGTGTCTCCTACATCCTGCAAAAGGGCGCGGCGGCGGTCTTTACGGAGGAAGGCCAGCGCGAGATCCATGAGAATATCCGCGTATACAAGAAGAACGCGGCGCATCTGATGGCGGCGCTCGATACGCTCGGGATATGGTACTGCGGCGGCAAGAATGCGCCCTACATCTGGATGCAGTGCCCGAAGAGTATGGGGAGCTGGGCGTTCTTCGACTACCTCCTGCATGAGATTCAGGTCATTGGTACGCCGGGCGAGGGGTTCGGCAGCGCGGGCGAGGGCTATTTCCGCTTCTCGACCTTCGGCTCGCCCGAGGACACCGAGGAGGCGGCGCGGCGTCTGGTCGCTCTGCTGGGGAAGTAAAAAAGAACGGATTGTTTTATCATCATCTAAAGGCGCGGGGCACTGCGCCTTTTTTCATGACAGAAATAATTTTGACGCTATAGATGCAATATGTTAAAATGTGAAGAGATTTGTCTGTGTCACAATGGATGGAAAGCGACGCTCTGCGCGGCGTCGAATGTAGGTGGTAGAACGTTGAAAAGCGACATGTTTGATGTCATACAGGAGGATCTCGCAGCATTTGAGCCTGCGCTTGAGGAGGCGATTGTCTCCGAGACGCCGCTCATCACAGATATCGGGATGCACCTTGTCTCCTCGGGGGGCAAGCGGCTGCGTCCTGCGCTCTTCCTGCTGGCAGCACGCGGCGGAGCCTCGTTTGACCGTGCGCGTGCGATGCCCGTGGCTGTGGCGCTCGAGCTCATCCACACGGCATCCCTCGTACACGACGATGTGATCGACGAGGCGGATACGCGACGCGGTGCTGAGACGACGAATGCGAAGTGGGGCAACCAGATTGCCATCCTGAGCGGTGACTATATCTTTGCGCGCGCGTTCAAGCTCGTCGCGGAGGAGGGCTATGACTCGTCCGTCTACGTCAAGCTGGCGCATCTGGTCTGCACGCTGAGCGAGGGCGAGATTCTGCAGGATCATACGGTCTATCAGATCCCCACGGGGGAGGATGCCTACTATGAGCGCATCCGTAAGAAGACGGCGGACTTCCTCGAGATCTGCTGTGAGCTCGGAGCGATGATCGGCGGAATGAGCGCCGATGATACGGCGCGTATGGCGCAATACGGGCAGGCGCTCGGCATGGCATTTCAGATCACGGATGATCTGCTGGACTTTCGGCAGACCTCGGAGCATATCGGGAAACCGGCGGGGCACG
>JABZYJ010000124.1 GCA_015265235.1 Selenomonas sp.
CTCGACGGTGTTGGTACAAAAGACCGAGAACGAGCGCAGCTTTACGCCGGTCTTCTACCGTCCTGCCGATATCCAGTCGCCCGTTTTCGGCAGCGGCATGTGGTATCGAACGGCGGAGCGTACGGTACGCACGATCTTTGACTACGAGAATGCGCCGTACTCCAACATGGTCAACGGCGAGGTCGTGAATACGCCGGGTTGCTGGTCGGGCTATATCCCGCACAATCATCCGCAGCCGGAGGTCTATACCTATCAGTTCGACAAGCCACAGGGGTTTGGTGCGGCGTTCATCGGCGACAATGCATTTAAGATTGAACACAACAGCTGGTCAGAGATCACGGGCGGCTATATGCACCCGCAGGTCGCGGCACCCGGCTATGCCATGTGGTACAGCTGGATGATCCGCCATCTGCCCGGTGATCCGTGGAAGAAGACGCGTACGGATCTGCCCGAGCACACATGGCTGCTCGATGAAAACGCCAAGATCTGGCAGCCGAAGCGCTAACGAAAATAGGATATGAGTGGAGGAGAGTAAATGGAGAAGACAATCCGCCTCACGGTAGCACAGGCACTGGTGAAGTTCCTCAACAATCAGTACATCGAATTCGACGGCAAGCAGAACCGCATGTTTGAAGGCATCTTTGGTATCTTTGGACATGGCAATGTGGTCGGTCTTGGACAGGCACTTGAGCAGGATGCGGGGCAGCTCATCATGCGTATGGGGCGCAATGAGCAGGGCATGGCACATGCAGCGATGGGATTTGCAAAGCAGAAGCGCCGTAAGCAGACCTATGCCTGCACATCGTCGGTCGGACCCGGCGCACTGAACATGGTGACGGCGGCAGCAACAGCAACGGCAAACTGCATCCCCGTTCTCTTCCTGCCTGGCGATACCTATGCAGATCGTCAGCCGGATCCCGTCCTGCAGCAGATGGAGCAGCCTTCGAGTCTTGCGATTACGAGCAACGATGCGTTTAAGGCCGTCTGCAAATACTGGGATCGTGTGACGCGTCCCGAGATTCTGATGACGGCGTGCATCAACGCCATGCGCGTCCTCACGGATCCTGCGGAGACAGGGGCCGTCTGCATTGCACTCCCGCAGGATGTCGAAGGAGAGGCCTTTGACTATCCGCTGACCTTCTTCAAAAAGCGCGTCCATCGCATTGAGCGGCCCGCTCCTTCCCCGTATGCCATTGAGGAGGCGGTACAGCTCATCACGCGCAAGAAAAAGCCGATCATGATCTTTGGCGGCGGCGTGCGCTATTCCGAGGCGGAGGAGACATTCCGCGCGTTTGCGGAGAAGTACGGCATCCCGTTCGGCGAGACGCAGGCGGGCAAGGGGACGATTGTCTGGGATCACCCGCTGAACCTCGGGGGAATTGGCGAGACGGGAAGCCTTGGTGCGAATCTCATCGGTGCAGATGCGGATCTCGTCATCGGTGTCGGTACACGCTATACGGACTTTACGACTTCTTCTAAGTGGCTCTATCAGAATCCCGAGGTTGAATACCTCAACATCAATATCTCTCGTTTTCATGCGTACAAGATGGATGGCGTCCAGGTTGTTGCGGACGCGCAGGAGGGGCTCAAGGCACTTGATGCCGCTCTTGAAAAGACGGGCTGGAAGGTCAGCGCGGATTATGCAGCAGCCGTGAAGGATGCGAAGGCAAAGACCGATGCAGAGGTCGACCGCATTTATCATCTCGAATATACGGGCGAGGATTTCGTGCCCGAGGTCAATGATGCGTTTGACTTCAAGAAGGCGAGCAAGGAGTTTATCGAACTCACGGGCTCGTCACTGCTTCAGACGCGTGTGCTCGGTGTGCTTGATGAGACGATCGATAAGAACGCTATCGTCGTCTGTGCGGCGGGCAGTCTCCCCGGCGACCTGCAGCGTGCATGGCGCACGAAGGAAGTCGACGGCTATCATGTTGAGTATGGTTTCTCCTGCATGGGGTACGAGTTGAATGCATCGCTTGGTGTTCGCCTCGCTGCGCCGAATCGTGAGGTCTATGCGCTCGTCGGTGATGCAGGCTACATGATGCTCAACTCCGAACTTGCCACAGCGATTGCAGAGGGAATCAAGGTCAACATTATCCTCTTTGACAACATGACGAACGGCTGCATCAACAACCTCGAAATAGGTCATGGACAAGGCAGCTACGGTACGGAGCTCCGCTTCCGCAACCCGAAGACCGGGCAGCTTGACGGCGGCTTCGTCCCCGTGGACTTTGCGATGAACGCGGCGTCCTTCGGACTGAAGACCTACAAGGTAAAAACGGCGGAGGAGCTGAAGGCAGCACTCGAAGATGCGAAGAAGCAGACGGTCTCGACGCTCATTGACTGCAAGGTTCTCCCGAAGTCCATGGTACATGGATACGGCAACTGGTGGCGTGTCGGTACGGCAGAGGTCAGTACGATGGAAGAGGTCAACCGTATTCATCGCGAGCGTATGATTCCGCATCTTGACGCTGCACGTAAGTATTAAGAGAAGTGGACGGAGGAAAAAAAGATGGCAAAGATTCGTTTGGGGATTGCTCCCATTGCGTGGACCAATGACGATATGCCGGATCTCGGCAAGGAAAACACCTTTGAGCAGTGTGTCAGTGAGATGGCACTCGCTGGATTCACGGGATGTGAGGTCGGAGGAAAGTATCCGAAGGATACGACCGTGTTGAAGAAGGCTCTTGACCTGCGCGGCATGAGCATTGCCAGTGCATGGTTCAGTTCCTTCCTCCTCACGCAGCCGTATGAACAGGTAGAGAAGGACTTCATTGCACACTGCGAGTTCCTGAAGACGATGGGCGCAGAGTTCTGCAATGTTGCAGAGCAGGGCAACAGCGTGCAGGGGAAATTGGATGTCCCTGTGTTCGACGGAAAGCCCTACAATACGGAGGAGCAGTGGAAGCTGCTCACAGAGGGCCTGAACAAGCTCGGTGCAGTTGCAAAGAAGATTGGTCTTACGATGACCTACCACCATCACATGGGGACGGGGGTTCAGACGACAGAGGAAATCGATCGCCTGATGGAGATGACGGATCCGACGCTCGTGTGGCTGCTTTATGACACGGGACATCTTGTCTGCTCCGGTGAGGATCACATTGCCATTCTGAAAAAGTATCTGCCGCGTATCCGTCACATTCATCTCAAGGATGTTCGTACCGACATGCTGAAGAGGGTCAAGGCGGAAAAAATGAGCTTCCTGGATGGTGTGCGCGCCGGAATGTTCACTGTTCCCGGGGATGGCGATGTGGATTTTGCCCCTGTCTTTGACATTGTCAATGCGTCGAACTATGACGGCTGGTATATTGTCGAAGCAGAGCAGGATCCCGCGAAGGCGAATCCGCTTGAGTATGCCATTAAGGCACGCAAGTACATCAAGGAAAAGGCGCATATCTGACATACGCCGGTACTGCCGGCACATCAGGGCTGCTGCAAGAGGCTTGCAGCAGCCTTCTTTTATGAACGAATGAAAGGGGAGAATGGCATGGAACTCTCCATGATCTTCATCAGTCTCATCCTGCTCATGGTCTTCGCCTACCGCGGCTACTCCATCATCTTCATCGCGCCGATCTTCGCCGTCGTCGCCGCCCTCGGCAGCGGACATTCTCTCATGCCGGTCTACAGCGAGATCTACATGACCAAGGCGGCAGAGTACATCAAGACCTACTATCCCGTTTTCCTTCTCGGTGCAGTCTTTGCAAAGATCATGGAGCAGGGCGGTCTTGCCGCCGCTGTCGCGGATAAGATCGTGAAGACACTCGGGCAGGACAAGGCGGTTCTCGCCGTCCTTATCGGCTGCGGCGTATTGACGTATGGCGGACTCTCTGTATTTGTGGTGGCGTTCGTTATGTATCCGTTTGCGGCAATCCTCTTCCGGCAGGCGAACATTCCGAAAAAACTTCTGCCAGGACTGCTCTGGATGGGCATTTTTACCTACAGCATGGTGGCCATCCCCGGCACGCCGCAGATCCAGAACATCATCCCGACCTCCTTCTTCGGCACAACTACATGGTCGGGGCCGGTACTCGGCATCGTCGGGGCCGTTCTCTACTTCCTCATCGCGTGGGGGTGGATCGGCTATCGGCAGCGGACGCTCAACGCTAAGGGCGAGGGCTATGGACATCATGTCCTCAACGAGCCGGAGGAATCGACGGAGGCTCTGCCCGACTGGCGTCTTTCCGCGCTCCCGCTCGTCATGGTCATCGTCCTCAACCTTGTCATCAGCAATCCATTTCACTGGGCGTGGGCGTACGAGTGGGCAGCGGACAGCCTAGAGAGTCTGCTCCCGATGAAACTCACCCTGATGGCGAGCGGCATTGACAAGGTACAGGCTATCTGGTCGATCAATGTCGCCCTCCTCCTCTCGACCGTCGCCGCCGCTATCATCGGACGCAAGCGTCTGCAGCTCAAGGGAGGACTATCGAATCCTGTCAACACGGGGGCGGTCGGATCGACCACTGCCGTCCTCAACGTCGCCTCCGGCTATGCATACGGCTGCGTCATTGCCGCGTTGCCCGGCTTTGCCATCATCAAGGAGGCGCTGCTCGGATTCTCCGTCGGCGACAGCCCCCTGATGAGCGCGATCATCACCACGAACATCATGACGGGCGTCACGGGATCGTCCTCGGGCGGCATGACCATTGCCCTTGGTATGCTCGGCTCGGAATGGCTTGCGTGGGCGCAGCAGGTCGGCATCAGCGCCGATGTCCTCCACCGCATCATCTGTCTCGCCTCGGAGTGCATCGATACGGGGCCGCAGTCGGGCGCACTCGTCACACTCATGGCCGTGTGCGGGCTGACGCACAAGGAGTCCTATTATGATGTCATCGTCCTCACCCTGCTGAAGTCCGCCGTCGTCTTTATCTGCCTTGGGCTGTTCCTCCTGACGGGACTTGCGTAACGAGGTGTTTGCGTGGGGCATCATACAACAGGACAGGAGGTCGCGCATCGATGGAAGACACAGCGGCAAAGCGCAGGATGTATCTCCTGCTCGCCCTCACGGCGGTGATCTGGGGCATTCAACCGCTGTGCATCAAGTGGCTCGTTGCGGAATGGTCGCCCGTGACCATTTCCGCCATGCGGTACATCTTCATCTCTGCTGCACTCCTCGTAATTGCCGTGCGGCGCGGTGAGACACTCCTGCCGCCGCGTCATACCATGCCGGCGCTCATGGCAATGGGAATGACCGGCATCCTGATGAACGGCTGTATGCAGTTCACAGGGCTTCAGTACTCAACGGTGACCAACTGCACGCTGATTGCTGCCGCATCGCCTGCGATCACTGCGTTCTTTGCCGCTGTTTGTCTGCGTGAGCGCCTGAATATCATCGCGTGGCTCGGTATTGCGGTTTCCTTCCTAGGAGCGCTCGCCGTCGTAAGCCATGGTTCATGGCAGGTGCTCGTTGGATTTTCGTTCAATTATGGCGATATCCTCTTTCTTCTTGCACAGGTTGCGTGGACGGTGTACTCGATCCTCGCTGTGCGTGTTAT
>JABZYJ010000125.1 GCA_015265235.1 Selenomonas sp.
TGCTTACAACACCCCTTCTGTCATTCCTATTTATGGTGTTGCGGGCGTCTCCGCACTCACCGCGCCGCGGCGGATCATGTCGCCGACGCGCAGATCATAGGAGAGCGCCATCTTGTGCAGTGTCTCCGCCCGTGCGAAGTCCTCGGGCGTCCCGCCGTTGAGCCCCTTGACGAAACTCTCATACGCGCCGATGAACGCCTCCGTCGCCGCCTTACGCTGTGCGGCGAGGTACTGCGCGCCGTTCGGAACGTCCACAGCATCCAGCTCCTTTTGGTACTTTTTGAGGAGGGGGATCATGTCGTCCTGCAGGAGATGGGTCAGTGACTTGCGGTAGACCGTCGTATACGTGCTGCGCTCCGTCTCGGTCAGATTGCGGAACTCCCGCTGTTTCGAGCGGAAAACGCCGTTATAGCGGTCGACAATCGGGCGCGTCGCGTCGATGTAGCGCCCGAGGTTGCTCGCCGCCGCCTTCTGCACCGCCTCGAGATAGGCACGATAGTTCACGATGCGCACGACCTGCCAGCCCATATCGCCGCGCTCCATGCGCAGCTGCAGGGGGAACTCTAGGTCTGTCCCCTCATCGCGCACGGTGATGTTCGCCATTGCGGTGCTCCCGTCCCGCACGATGCTGTCGATGTGCAGGAGGGTCGTATCGCGCAGGTGGCTGCACTCCATGAGATACTCAAAGTCAATGCCGAGCTGGCGTCCCTTCAGCGGATCTACCCCCTCATGGGTCGGCCATGTCCCGCTCCCGACCGCCGTCAAAATGCTCTGTGCTATCCCGCCTGCGACGCTGTCCTTGATGTTCTCGTAGAACTTTCCCGATTTATTTCGTTCTTTTTCCTTCAGATGTGTATCGCCCGAAAAGAGAACGTAGGTGAGATCGTCATACCCCGCCGCCGTTACGGCATTGATATTCACGCGCCGCTGAAATGCCTCCGCATCATGCGCGGTGAGTGCCGCCGCCGCCTGCTCAAGGGCGTAGGCAGGACGCTGTATGTAGTAGCCGAGATACCACGCGAGGACGGCGATCGTCAGGATGATCACCCCTGCCGCCGCGCGAAACTTACGCTGACTCGCCCTGCGTCGGCGTGCGAGACGCACGCGCCACGCAAACTCATCCAGCGGCATTGCCGCACCTCCCTTCGCACGAATTCGAATGATGCTATTATAGCATGGAATACGCCCCGCGTTCAATCAGTGAAAATTACTCTCTACGAAAAAGACTGCCGTACGAGGCTCATCTCTCCTCGTACAGCAGCCCGTCATCCTTCTTTATCTCCCCAGCACCTCATCCATCGACTGCTTCATCCGCGTGATCGCCGTGTCAAGATCGTCACGTCCGATGTTCAGCGGTGGATTAAAGTAAAGCACGTCGCCGAGCGGCCGCAGGAGCAGCCCGTGCTGGAGCGCTCGGCGATAGATCGCGTAGCCGAGCCGCCGCCCTCCGTCAAAGGGACGCTTCGCCGCGCGATCCTCGACCAGCTCGACGGCGTGAATCAGCCCGATATGGCGAATCTCGCCGACGTTCGGATGCGCGCCGAAGGTCTCCTCCATGCGCGCACTCAGCCACGATGCCGTCTCCTCCGCGCGCTCCAGAATATTCTCCTCATCGAGAATATCGAGCACGGCGAGTGCCGCGCTGCAGCCGAGTGGATTCCCCGCGTACGTATGACTGTGCATGAACGCCTTGCCCTCGCTCCAGTCCGCATAGAACGCGTCGTAGATCTTCTGCTTGACGACGGTGATGGACATGGGCATATAGCCGCCCGTCAACCCCTTCGAGAGGCACATGAGATCGGGCGTGATGCCCGCACGTTCACACGCAAAGAGCCGTCCCGTACGCCCAAACCCCGTCGCGATCTCATCGGCGATGAGGAGGACATCGTGCGCGTCGCAGAGGGCGCGCAGCTTTCGGAGATATTCCTCGGGATAGATGCGCATCCCCGCGCTCCCCTGCAGGAGCGGCTCGACGATCATGGCCGCCGTCTCGTGCCCGTGCGCGGCAAAGGCACGCTCCGCGTGTTCAAAGCACGCACAGGTGCAGGTATCGCGCGTCTCACCATAGGGACAGCGGTAGCAGTCGGGCGCCTCGATATGGATGTTGTCCATCATCATCGGCTTATACATCTCGGCAAAGAGATCCATGCTCCCCACGGAGAGCGCGCCGATCGTCTCGCCGTGATACCCCTCGGAGAGACACATAAACCGCGTCTTTCCCGTGCGTCCCGTCTGCTGACAGTATTGGAACGCCATCTTGAGCGCCGCCTCCACGGCGGACGAGCCGTTATCGTTGAAATGGAATTTCGTCAGACCCTCGGGCACGAGCGTCGCCAGCCGCTCCGCGAGCTCGATCGCGGGGCGATGGGAGAAATTCGCAAAGATGACGTGCTCGAGCCGATCCAGCTGCGCCGCAATCCGCGCATTGATCTTCTCGTTCGTATGCCCGAGGAGATTCGCCCACCACGAGCTGACGATATCGAGATAGCCCTTTCCGTGCACATCGTAGAGCCACGCCCCCTTTGCGTGGTCGATCACCATCGGCGGCAGCTGCTCATAGTCCTTCATCTGCGCACACGGATGCCAGATATGGCGCAGGTCGCGCTCCTCAATCGTCGGCATAAAATGTCCCCTCCTACAAAACAGGGAATCACCGATACACGCAGTGATTCCCTAGCCCTAGCCACACATTACTCGTACAGCGCGGCGAGCGCATCCGCCCCCATCGGCAGCTCCGCCGCGCCGTGCGGCACACGCGCCAAGACATGTGCGCCCGTGATCTCCTCGACCATCCGCACATTGTCCTCCTGCATCAGACCGCCCTGCCAGTTGTTGAAGATAAAGCCCCGCAGGGGGATGCCGCGTGCATGGAGATGCTCTGCCGTCAGTACGGCGGCATTGATTGTCCCAAGTCCCGCATCGGCAACGACGAGGGCGGCGAGCCCCAGCCGTACGGCGAGATCGTCGAGGACGACGTGCTCATCGTCGTCCCAGCGCAGCGGACAGATAATGCCGCCGCTCCCCTCCACCGTCAGATAGTCCGTGCGCTCCTTCGCGCGGCGGTAGTCCTCTGCCACCTTGGCAAAGTCCATCGGGCGGTGCTCGATCTGCGCCGCGAGATGCGGCGAGACCGCATCGCGATAAACATAGGAGACGGTGACATCCGCTGCATCGAGCCCCGCGACGCGCGCCACATGGAGGGCATCGCCCGGCAGAAGCGTGCCGTCCGCGGCGACCTCCGCGCCTGAGAGCGCCGCCTTATAGTAGCCCGCCGAGAGACCAGCATCACGGAGACATTTCACGATCAGCCCCGTGACATACGTCTTGCCGATGTCCGTCCCCGTTCCCGTGACAAATAGCGCCTTACCCATGTATGATGCGCCTCCCGTCAGGCATCCATGCGATTCGCATGCACCGCCGCGCCCTGCACGGGAGCAGAGCTACGCACCTGCATCTCCTGCGTCTCACGAATCCAGAGCCCCGCCTTGTAGAGGCGAATCCCGATATAGGCCGCCGCAACGCAGAGCAGGAAATCCGGCAGAACCTGCAGCACGCCACAGTACCAGACCGCCACCCAGAAGCCGATCGGTGCGTCGATGATGTAGTTCGATGCAAAGTAGAAATACGAGATGCCGAGGACATAGACCACCACCATGCCTGCCGAACACGCGGCAAGCGCGCGGCGGAACGTCGGCACGCCGCGGCGCACCAGTGCGCCCGTCACCCAGCCCTGCAGAGTGAATCCGACGAGATAGCCAAACGTCGGCTGAAGCACGTAGGCCGGGCCGCCGCCCGAGGCGAACACGGGAATCCCCACGAGCCCCATGAGCACGTACGTACCGACGGCGAGTGCACCGAGACGCGCACCGAGCATCAGTCCCGCAAGCAGCGTAAAGAGGAACTGCAGCGTGTAGACATCCGTCCCCACAGGGATGCGCACGAACGTCCCGACCGTAATGAGAGCGATAAACAGCCCGCACAGGATTACTTCACGTAACTTCATAATCTTCAGATACCTCCATAAAAACTGATAGATTCATAAACTTGCTTTATCTTACTCGCTATTTTGTTTATTGTCAACCGGAATATTGCGCATCGGTTTACTAAGAGTGTGTATCAATTACATAAAAAAAGACTGCCGGCGAAGCTGCAAGCTTCGCATAGCAGTCCCTTATGTGCCCCTTCCACGGAGCGGGCGATTCCCTTACTGTTTCGTCACCGTCACGCGATCCATCTCCGTCCCGTCGGGCAGAAAGCACGCGATCTCGATCTGATCGGCCGCGACCTCCATCGTGAGATAGTTGTCCGTCTCCGGCTGCGGGAGCGTCACCTCGTCAAAGGCATGGTCGATCCAGAGATTGGGATAGCGCACATTCCCCGCAACACCCGTGAGGATGTAGAGCGGGCCCTTCTGCTCCGGCGTTTTGGCAAACGCGTAGATATGCCCACGATTGCGGTACGTATGCAGATGCGCCGTGAAAACAACATCGATGAGCAGCTCGTCAAAGACGGGCATCCACACCCGGCCGATCTCCTCATCAATGCCCTCACTGCGCTCAGGGCGTCCCTGAATACGGTACTGCAATACATCCTTGTGCATGAGGACGATATTCCACTTCTTGCGGTGCGCCTTCAGATCGCGGCGGATCCACGCGAGCTGCTCCTCGACCAGCCCGCTCTTAAAGCCGTCGATCTCCTTCTGCTGCGTGCAGAGCACGATATAGTGCGCCTGCCCGTAGTCAAAGGAGTAGTAGTACCGCCCGAACGCCTTGCTCCCGTTGCGCGGCGTCCGAAAGTAGTTCAGATACGCGACGGGAAGTCGCGTCTGCCACTGGCGGTCATAGGTCTCGTGGTTCCCCATGACCGGCGCCATCGGGATCACGCGCTCCATCTCATCCACGCCCTTAAAGAACTCCGTCCACTGATAGCGATCCTCGCCGTTGTCCACGAGGTCGCCGAGGCAGGCGAAAAATGCTGCATCCGTATTGCGTGCCCATGCGAGATGCGCCATCTGCTGCCAGTCTGCATAGTCGCTCGACTGGCTGTCGGGAAAGAGCAGCATCTTGTACGGCAGATCGGGATCGGGCGTCACGAGCGGCAGCCATGCCGTCGTTCCGCCCTCAGCTGTGATGCGATAGCGGTACTCCACCCCCGGCACGAGCTGATCGACCTCCACCAAGTACTGATGCACCGTCACATCGTCGTCGGTAAACGCAGCATCCACGGCAGGAAACCGCAGCACATCATCCACATCGGGTGCCTGCACCTCAAGCATCTGTCCGGCGGATTCCTTCGGCGTCTCCCACATGATGACGCGACCGCTGCAGGGATCCTGCGTAACGATCTGCCGCAGGCGCTCCACGTAGAAGCCATCCGAAAAGGGATAGAATCCCATCCGCTGCAGCCACTTCACCAGCGTATCGTGTCCGAGCACCGCGCCGCCCGCGAGAAC
>JABZYJ010000126.1 GCA_015265235.1 Selenomonas sp.
CACATCGCCCCCGCAGAGGGGACGACGATGGAGGATCTCTATATGATCTGTGCGGACTTCTTCCCCTCGATGCATACGTCCGCCACCCCGCATCACCCGCGCGGGATTGCCGTGCTGCGGAGCACGATAGCTTCGGAGCTGTTGGGCTGGCAGCCACGCCGCCCACTTGCCCCCGGGCTGCGCGAGACATGGGCGGCGATGCAGGCGGCGCGCGAGGCGGCGCAGACGGAGGGCATGGAGCACATCCGCCGCGCCCAGCGTGCGCGCATCATGCGTACCATCGTCCCCTTCGTGGAGAATGTCGTCGGTGCGCTCCTGACGCTCGGTGTGACACACTTGCAGGGCGGAACGCCGGTCAATCCGATCATCTATGTGGACTTTGCCTTTATCTATATCGGCTGTATGGGGCTTCTCTACGGAAAGCAGCAGGCACTCATTGCCACCGGATTTTCACTCGTGATCCTCGTCCGCTCGCTGCTCGGGCAGGGATGGGATCTCGTGGCGCTCCTCTACAGCCCGCCGGAGTTCCTCCACTTCGTCTCCTACTTTTTCACCGCCGTGCTGACGGGCTACTTTGCCGATCGTGAGGCATTCCGCCAGCGTGCAGATGGGCGGGTCAAGCGCCGTCTGCAGTACCGCGTCTCCTTCCTTGAGAATCTGTTCAAGGAGAGCGTCGCCATCAAGGATCGTCTCTACCGTCAGATCATCAATTCGGACGACAGCATCGGCCGCCTCTACCGTATCACCTCACGTCTGGATTCGGTCGAGACAGAGAATCTCTATACGCAGACGGCAGCCGTGACGGCAGAAATCTTGAGCGTCAAGGATGTCGTGGTCTATGTGGTGGGCGAGGGCGGCTACTATCTGCGCCAGAAGGTACGTCTCGGCGACAGCACCTACGAGCTGCCGCGCTCGCTGCGCGTGGAGGATCATCCGTATCTGAAGCGTGTGCTCGAGGATCATGAGATCTTCGTCAACCGCGACCTCATGAAGAATGTTCCCGATCTTGCCGCACCGATTGTCCACGACGGCAGGGTCATTGCGGTGATCCAGATCTATCATCTGGACTTCGAGCAGTGGAGCCTCTATGAGCAAAACCTGCTCTCAATCACGGCGCGCCTTGTCGCGGGCTCGCTCGCGAATGCCTACGCATGGGAGAAGGAGACGGCCGACCGCAAGTATCTCGACGATACGCGCATCCTGCGTGCGGAGGAGTTCGAGAAGGTGGTGGAGGAGTTCCGCGAGCGCCGTCGACTGCAGCCGGACTATCCTGTCACGCTGCTCCCGATCCACATCCATCACATGAGCTATCGTGAGCTTGACCATAAGATCGCGAACAGCATTCGTGCCGAGGATGTTATCGGCGCGACAGAGAAAGGCGTCTCGCTGCTCCTCTCGGATGTTACGGGCAAGACGCTTGCCATGGTGCGGGAACGTCTCGCAAAGGTCGGGGTAGAAACGGGGGAGAGTCAGTCACTATGATGAACGAGGGCGTTCCGGGCGGATGGATCTTCGTCGCTGTATACCTCGTCGTGGTCCTCGTCTGCACCGTGCTGGAATGGCGTTATCGCGGGTGGATCTCGGCTCTGTCCAAGGCACTCGTCGCCCTTGCCATACCGGTCGCGGGACTTGTGCTGCTGCTGCTCTACGAGCTGATCGGTCAGGTGCTCGGACTCATGCGCCGCACAGGACCGGACGAAGAAGACGAGGATCTGAGCCTTTCGATTGACGATCCCGCCTACAGCGGCGATATTGTGCCGCTGCGCGATACATTTCTGCTCGATGATGCGAAACTGAAGCGCAAGTTCTTCACCGATGCGATCAAGCAGAATGTGGTGGAGCGGCAGTCGATCCTGAACGAGGCGGTACACGACAGCGACCGTGAGATCGCCTACTATGCAGTGTCGCTCATGACGGCGCACATGGAGCAGCTGAACGAGGAGATCTATACCCTTGAGGAGAAGATCAAGCGCGGTGCGGACGACGACGCCCTGCTGGACGAGTACGTCAAGAAGGTGCGCGAGTTCCTCTTGCGTCAGTACGGCGACGAGGTGACACGCGAGCAGCAGCGCACGCGCTATATGGAGATGCTGCGTCTCCTCGCGGAGCGCCATCCCGAGCATCCCGCCTACCATGCGGAGGAGATCCGTGAGCTGATTCACGGCGGACAGATGCTTGAGGCGGAGGCGTCCTGTCTGGAGATGCGGGAGCAGCACCCGAATGACGAGCTGCCGCTCCTCCTCTTGATGAATGTCTATCAGGCGTCGCATCGGCGGGAGAAGCTGTTGGAGACGATCAGCGCACTGAAGAAGCTGCCGGTGCGTCTCAGCAACGAGGCAATGCAGGCGATACGGTATTGGGATGGAGGTGTAGTGCATGAATAAGCGCAGTCTTTACATCCTCCTCCTCGTTTCGTTCTTCCTCGGATGTTTTTTCCAGTACAGCCGTCTCGACGGCTTCCTCCACCTCGGTGCACTCTCCAATCGCCTGCTCGGGAACCATACGACGTATGACAAGCCGTTCGACGGCGATATGCCGCAGGAGAAGTTCCTTATCCTCTACGATCCAACGGATGTGCTGAGTATGTATACGCGGCACAATGTGGAGAAGCTGCTGACGGAAAAGCGCAAGGCATACGAGAGCCATACGATCGATGAGAATGTCCCGCTCGATGATTCCTATACGGGCGTGGCGCTTACGACGGGGCATCTCCAGCGCGTGGCGATGCTGCCTGCTGTCATGGGCTATGTGCGCGGCGGCGGGACCCTCCTCGCCATGCAGAAGATCTGGCAGGAGGACAAGGACGCGATCGATGCGTCTCTGCTCGCGGATGTCGGCATCGCCGATGTGGGGCCGGCGGCGGATGCACCCGGGATCTACGTGGTCACGAACTTCCTCGTCGGGGCGAAGGGGTTCAGCTTTAACGGCGGCGACAGCTACACGACGCAGGTCAATCGGACGACGCTCACGCCCGATGCCGAGGTGCAGATCGCCACGGCAGAGGGCGTTCCGCTCGTCTGGGAGAAAAGCCTTGGCGACGGCCATGTCTATATGTATAATGGGGTGGAGCGTGACGATAAGACAAATCTTGGCATCTATATGGCAATGCTCGCACATTGTGGGACGGATCCGATCTACCCCGTGGTCGGCGTCAAGATCTTCATCCTCGACGACTTCCCGGCACCGGTGCCCGATGGAGATTTCCCCCATATCTACAATGAGCTCGGCGTGGATACGGCGACATTCTACCGCAAGATCTGGTGGCCGTTCGTGCGCAAACTCGCAAAGGACGAGAACCTCCGCCTCTCGGGGGCGATCATCGAGAACTATAATGCACAGATCAAAGGCCCCTTCCATGCGCTCGGCAGACGTGCGGCGCGCGATGCGCTCATCATCTATGGCCGCGAGCTGATCGACATGGGCGGGGAACTCGGGCTGCACGGCTACAACCATCAGCCGCTCGCGCCTGCGGGCTATGGTC
The DNA here is from genome assembly GCA_015265235.1 of Selenomonas sp. Classification (GTDB taxonomy): domain Bacteria; phylum Bacillota; class Negativicutes; order Selenomonadales; family Selenomonadaceae; genus Centipeda. Next base: position 3,482 of record JABZYJ010000126.1, read on the forward strand.
AGGCAAAGCTCGACTATGTGCCGTGGGAGAGTCAGGCAGATATGATCGACTCCTTGACGGAGCTGCGCAGGTATATAAAATCCGTCTATCCGGACTATGATTTCCGCTACTATGTGCCGCCGTCGAACATCTCGAGCCCCGAGGGGATCGCTGCCGTGCGGGAGGCATTTCCGGAGCTCGTCGCGGTCTGTTCGCTCTATGACGGACTTGCGACGGATCATGCGTGGTATCAGGACTTTAACTACAAGGACGGCATCTACAATATCCCACGTATCAGCTCTGGGCATGAGGATGACGAAGTGCAGTTCTGGGACGAGATCGAGGCACTGAACTACATCGGCGTGTTCTCACATTTCATCCACCCCGATGAGCTGTTCTACGCGGAAAGCGCCAACCAGTCTTGGCACAGCATGTCGACGGGTCTGAAGTCCTTTATGCACCGCCTCAGTACGCGCTATCCGTGGCTGACGCCTGAGACGGTCTCGGACAGCATTCCCATTTTCTCGGATTACTACGACATGGATTACCGCGTCGTGCACGAGGAGAATGGGCTGAAGCTCTACTCCTGGGGCTACAGCGGGGAGCTGCGCTTCCTGCTGCGCACGGAGAAGGAGATCGACCATACGGACGGCTGCAAGGCAGAGGCAGCGGGTGACGGTGTCTACATCGTCCGCGTGACGAAACCTGAGGCACATATCTATTGGAAGGAGGAGCCCTGATGCGGATCTGTCTGCTGACGGAAGGCTCATATCCCTACGTCGTGGGCGGCGTATCCTCATGGGTGCAGATGCTCATGGAGGGGCTCCCCGAGTATGAGTTCGTCGTCTATTCAATCGGTGCAGAGGGAAAGGATCGCGGCAAGTTCAAGTACAAGCTGCCGAAGAACTGCGTCGGCATCGAGGAGGTCTTTCTCGACGAGATCCTCGCCCTGCGCTCCTCGGATATGCTCGAGGGCATCCTCACGGGGCAGGAGCAGCAGACGCTCTATGAGTTCGTCCGCGGAAAGCATACGATGTCGATTGAGCATCTCGCGGAGATCTTTCGCCCCGGGCGGTGGAAATCGCCGCTCGCGGTCTTTATGTCGAGCGATTTCTTCGATGTGATTGTGCGCTTCTATCGAGAGGAATACCGAAATCTCCCGTTCACTGATTTTTTCTGGACGATGCGCTCAATGCTGCTGCCGCTCTTTTTCCTGCTGCAGCAGAAGCTGCCCGAAGCCGATGTCTATCACAGTGTGGCAACGGGCTACTGCGGTGTGGTCGGCGGCATGGCGACGACGCTCAGCGGAAAGCCGTTCATGATTACGGAGCACGGTGTTTACTCGCGTGAGCGTGAGGCGGAGATCATCAAGAGCGACTGGGTGAAGACGGATTTCAAGGGGCTCTGGATCCAGTACTTTTATCATCTGGCGCGGATCGCCTATCGGTCGGCGCAGCGGGTCTATACGCTCTTTGAGCACAACGGCAGGATCGCCGTCGATCTCGGCTGTCCCGCAGACCGCATCCATATCGTACCAAACGGCGTCCACATGGAGCGCTTTGCCCCCATCGAGGAGCTGCGCGACCACGGCGGTGCATTTCAGGTCGGCGCGGTCGTGCGCGTTGCGCCGATCAAGGATATCCTGACGCTCCTGCGTGCCTTTGCCATCGTCAAGCGCGAGATGCCCACGGCGAAGCTCTGCATCATGGGCGGTCTGGAGGAGGACCCCGACTACGTGGCGGTCTGCTACCGTACGGGGTGAAGATGCTCGGCCTTGAGGATGTGGAGTTCACGGGATCTGTGCCCGTCGCGGAGTATCTGCCGAAGATGGATGTGCTCGTCCTCTCCTCGATCAGCGAGGGGCAGCCGCTTGCGGTGCTCGAGGGGTTCTCGGCGCATCGTCCGTACGTAACGACGGATGTCGGCTGCGGCCGTGAGCTGATCTACGGCGACAGCAACGATACGCTCGGCACCGCCGGAG
>JABZYJ010000127.1 GCA_015265235.1 Selenomonas sp.
GTTTGGCATAGGCAACGGGTTCAAGTTCCTGCCCGGCGCATAATAGAGAGGAGATCGGATATGAAACGATGGAAACGGTCAAAGAAAGAAAGGAACGCGGGGAGGCACTGACGGCACAGGAAGCACGGGCAATCGCCGACAAGCTGAACGCGGAGGAACATCATAAGAAAGCGCAGGAGGAGGCAAAACCGATGGCAGAGCAGGAGGAAAAGCAGCCGGAGAAGGAAACCCAGGCAAAAAAGCCGCAGGAAAAGAAGACGACAAAAGAGCTGGTCAGCGAGGCAAGCAAAGCCTTTAGTGACCGTATGCAGGAAGCCCATGCCAGCGGGAATGCCGTCTGGCAGAAACCGTACGAAGAGCGGCAAAATATCCATGCGCCTGTCCTGATCTATCAGGGCAGGGATGGAGAACACAAGTCGTTCTATCCGCCTGTTGCGAATATGCTGCCCGCCGTTCAGCATCAGCTGGATATTGGCAGTCAGGATAATCGCTGGATCCCCGCCAAGGAGGCAGGGGCAAACCCCGACATCACCATCCGCAAGGATGCGAAAGCCGTTACCTTTGTGCTCTTTACCAAAGACAAGCAGCCGTATACGAAGAAATTCTTCAATATGGCCGACGTGTCAGGGAAAGGTGTTCCTGCACTCGCGCCGACACCGGAACTGCGGCGGGATGCCTATCTGCACGATATGATCGACTATCTTGCACGGCGCACCGAGCGCGGCACGTTCAAGGGGGACAACTACTTCCTGATGGTCATGGACGCAAAGGAAGCGGCCAACAAGAGCTATCAGGCGAAAAAGGAAGTCTACGACTTCCAGAACCTCGACTACGGTACCTACATGAAGGCACGCCTTGAAGCCAATCGACGGCTGGACGCGATCCTGGGCGCGGATGTCCGGGAAGTCGTTCCCGCGAAGGACTACGAAAAGACCTTCATCCAGCTGCTGGCAAAAGAGATCCGTGAGCCGTCCAAAGAGACGAACTATGTCATTCGTGCGGCACGTAAGGCGCTAAATGAGCTGAAATGGCAGCAGAGCCACGTAAAAGCGGCGATGAAGGCTCTTGTCCCACAGGCGGCGTTCGATTCGCTGGCACGCAGCGGGAAGATGCCGTCGCAGACACTCTTTATCATCGCAGTCAAGGGTGTGGAGCAGAATAAGGCACAGGAGGCCGCCCGCTGAAGGAGGTGAACACAATGACGGATGAAGAAATCTTTGAAATGTACTGCGGAGATGTTGACGACATGCCCGCAGACGATGCGCTGATGGAAGACTGAGCGCAGCTGCAGAAAGTGAATCATGAACGAAAGTCGGATGTTTTGCATCCGGCTTTTGTGTTTCTCATCAAGTTCTAATAAGAAAGTAAAAAAGATAGGAATTTTTTCCATTTCCTGTCACATATACTAAATATGGAATGGATATGAAAGATTTACATGAACATCAGCATGTATTTATGCGGCACACCGCATAGAAATCGTATCTGTTTCTGAATGAATGGTAAGAGTATAGGAACGACGAGGAGGAACGGTCATGCAGTTTTTGGTGGCAAATGACAATGGAAACGCCGAACAGGATCTGGTGATTAACGGCCAGCGGATCAGTGCACCGAATGTTTTTGCGCGTGTCGGAAAACTGGTGAATTTGGACGAACTGAACCCGGAGTATGTGCTGAAGCATATCCACGACAACCTCATTGTCTCCGTGGAAGGAGCAATCTACTACGTCGGCGCGTATGCACTCTCGAGCGGGCAGCGGTGCCGGTCGATCACCGTCGGCGTAGATAATGACAAGGTGTCCAGCGATATTGTCTATGTGAATACGCTCGCACATATCGCCGGAGAGGCAGTCGCTGCGTGCTATCGGGAGAGCGGGGCTGTTCCTGATACGGGAGACGCGATCAAGGTGCATGTGGATATGGCGACAGCGATTCCCGTGTCCTATTACACGAAGGCACAGGCGGCCGCATTCGCCGAGAAGTTCATGCACAAGCAGCATAAGGTTACCGTGTATGTCGGGGCAAAGGAGTATGTCGTTTTTATTCAGTTTGATTTCGTCAAGGCGATCCCCGAGGGCGTCACGGCCGCACACGCCTTTATGCATCGTCCGACACTGATTCATCAGCCCGAGAACCTTTCCGCCGGGAAGTTCAAGACGCTGCGTGTCCTTCATATCGCCATCGGTGAGGGCACGACGGAGTTTCCCATCACGACGGGAATCTCCTTTAAGCCCGACTTTATCATGGGGACGCATAACGGAAACGGCCACGCGATTGAGCGGGTGCTGGATCCGTTTAAGAAGGACTTCGGATTGCAGAGTGTGACACGGCAGGATTTCTCCCGCTATCTGCGTGATGCTGCACACAAGTATCATGATGCGGCTATGTCCTATTTCATGCCGGCACTCGAGGATGAGGCGGAGGAAATCCTGACGATGGCCGAGCAGGTCATCTCAAGAGCCAACAACGAAGTGGATGTTGTCGCTGTCTATGGAGGCGGCTCTATCCTGATGCGTGAGGCACTGGAAAAGCGACTTATGGCGTTCTGCACGCGGGCGAAGATTGAGCTCGCCTACATCGACGATCCAAGCGATGCCGTGTTCCTCGAGGCAGAGGGGCTGAACGCATTTATCAACAGCCCGCTCTTTCAGCTGCTGGGCGATAAGGCGCGTAGTGGAGAGAAAGGATAACGGAAATGGCAGAGAAGAATGTGATCACAAAGTCCGTCTGCTTCCCACGGACAGCGGAATTTGAGGAGTTTGTCGCAAAGCAGAAGAATTTCAGTCGGACAATATGCATCCTGGTTCAGCAGTCCATCTTTCAGCACAGCGGTAAGATCGTTGATGTGCTGGAGGAGTATGAAAGCGTGAGCAGGGACATCGTGTTCCGCCGTCAGATCAGCGAGCTCTCAAAAACAATGGAGGAGAACGAAGGGGGACTGTTCCTCGTCGATGAAAATCCGACGATTCCTGCCGAGGAGGAACACCGGAGGGAAGAACCAATGGCATCACAGGGGGATGACAGCATCCCCGAGGGGTACCAGTAAGAGGCTGTTGTCGCGGCATCCGCTCTGCGCTATAATTGAGGTAGGAGGCGAGGCGCATGGAGCAGTACAAATATAACCCGAGTGACTACGTTGATTATCTCTGTGAGAGTATGACGAATTTTTACGCGGCACTTCCAGCGGCGAATGCTATTGACTTATCTTGTATCTGGCAACGGATTTTTTTCGACACGAAACAGGCGATGAAGGAGCGCTTTATATCTCCTGATGAACGTGATGCTATCCTTGATTATTTTGGGGCGTTGATACCGGAGGATGAAGCTTTATCATGAGGTGCAATCAGGCTTATGAATCCTATGGGAGGCGATAACTATGGAGTACAAATATAATCCGGAAGACTATGAAGAGGTTCTTTGCGAATATATGACGGCATTCTACCGGGCGTATGAGGAGAAGAACCGTCTTTATATGAGTGCGGAGATGCAGCACCTATATGCTGAAACGAAATATGCTATGAAGGAAGGAGACATTACCACTGCTGACCGTGAGGAAATGTTGATGTATTTTGGAGGGCTGATAGATGATTGACATTACAAATGCAACATGGCGCAGCAATCGCTTTGGCGGTTCAGAACGAAAACGCACATTGATCTATGACGGGAACACCTACATGGTGAAATTTCCAGATCCCGTTCGTTCGACAAAGAAAACATCACTTAGCTATATTAACAACCAGTTTTCCGAACACATCGGATGCAGCATCTTTCGCCATCTCGGTATCCCGGCACAGGAGACATTCCTCGCAACGTGCATAGACCCTATGAATAAGATGGAAAAGATTGTTGTTGCCTGTAAGCTCTTTTGTCAAAATGGCGAAGGGAATTTGGTTGAATTCAGCAAGTTCCTTCTCAACGACACAGACAGTACCTCCCGCAGGACAACAACCGTTGAAGATGTGATGGATGTTCTCGACCATTCACCGCTGCGCCTAGATCGAGAAAAGATCAAAGACTACTTCTGGGATATGTTCGTTGTAGACGCATTCATTGGCAACGGAGATCGTCATCTGGATAACTGGGGACTCATTGAGATGACAGATGGGACATTATCCCCTGCACCGATTTACGATTGTGGGTCATCCCTTTCACCACTTAAATCAGATAATGAAAAGGCATATTTATTGGAAAATGGAACGGCATTTAAGCGGGAAGAGTACAATCTGAACTCGGTTTATCGAATGAATAACGAGCGTGTTCTTTACCACGAAATCTTCAAGAATCCGCCGGAAGACCTGCATCGTGCGATCCAGCGCATCGTGCCGAGAATCAAGACGGCATCCGCACAGATCGACCGGCTGATTGACAGCACGGAAGGACTATCGGACATCTCCAAAGAGTATATGAAAAAGTCCCTGCTGCTCAGAAGGGAGCTGATCCTGCTTCCGGCTCTTAAAAAATGCAACAGGAGAGACGAGTCGCGGGGCTTTGCCCGGTAATATGGGAGATGCAGCTGCGCACAGAAATGTGTGCAGCTTTTTCAAAAGGTATACTTTTTAGGAGAGTGGCAGCCGGCATGAAAAAGTGTCTCAAAATATCATGTATATCATTTTGAAACATCTCAAAAGTAACATAGAGGTTTTGAAACAGATTGATCGAATGATGAAGGAAAGGAGGGCAGGATGAACATAGGATACATTCGTGTCTCCGACAAAAGTCAGAATCCTGATCGGCAGATTGAAAAGATGAAAGCGATCGGCATCGAGGAGCGGTTTATCTTTGTGGATCGACAGAGTGGGAAAGACTTTTCACGGCCGGCCTACCAATCCATGAAGCGAGTTCTCCGCGCAGGGGATCTGCTCTACCTGGATGCGCTTGATCGCTTGGGACGCGATTACGACGGGATCATCGATGAGTGGAAGGATATGACACGAAACATCGGTGCTGATATTGTTGTGCTGGAGCAGGAATCACTGTTTGACAGCCGCAAGTTTCGAGAGATGGGGGAACTGGGAAAACTGATGGAAGACCAGTTTCTCAGTCTGCTCAGTTACGTTGCTGCGCAGGAGCGTAAAAAAATACGCACGCGGCAGCGGGAGGGGATTGATCTCGCACGTCGGAAAGGCGTGCGTTTTGGCCGGCCACGGGTCGAAACGACAAAGGATTTCAGAGAGACCATAGAACGATGGAGGAACGGGGAAGTGACGGCAAGGGAAGCGATGCGCATTTGCCGTATGAGCCCGTCGACCTTCTATCGCCGCGTAGAAGAATGGAAGGAAGAGTTACGATGAAGCGATTGTTGCTGCTGCTCCTCTGTATGCTGGCCTATATGCCGGCGGCGTTTGCCTCGACATGGCAGGAGGACGTGGAGGCTGTTACGAGCCATCCGGAGAAAGTCTATGAAGTGTATTGCGGAATGCCTTATGA
>JABZYJ010000128.1 GCA_015265235.1 Selenomonas sp.
GCGTCCGGTTTTCCACCTCGTTCGGACGAAAAAATCTACGCCAATCTGGCAGACCTCATTTTATCAGTGATTCCTTATCAGTCTTTCCGAAATATTATAAAACGAGAGCACTGCAAATGCAACGCTCTCGTTTTCAATCGTATCACCGGAGTCTGCCCGGCACGATCAGAAAAAGTAGATCAAATACTGATATCGCGCCGCCCTGTTACTTTGTAGAAAAGCAACAGGGAGAGGATGGACGTGACCGTAAGGATGGTCGCATAGGCGGAGGCATTCCCATAATTGCCGCGTATGACCTCCGTATAGATCGAGACAGTCAATGTTTGATTGGCGTTGGTATAGAGAATAATAGACGAGCTCAGCTCGCTGATGATCGTCACCCAACTCATGATCGCGCCCGCGCAGACCCCCGGCAGCATCATCGGCACGGTCACGCGTGCGAACGTCGTCATCTCCGATGCACCGAGCGACACCGCCGCCTCCTCGATGCTGGGGCTGATCTGTCCGAGGGCTGCGGCACTCGATCGCACCGTATATGGCATTCGTCGTACACTAAACGCGATGATCATGATGAGCATTGTCCCGCTGATGACAATCGGCGGGCTGTTGAACGCGAAGAGGAAGGCAATGCCGAGCACCGAGCCTGGGATGATAAAGGGAAACATCGTAATCGTATCGAGCGCATTGTTGACCGCATTTCTCTTACGCATGCTCAGATAGGCGACGAGAACACCGATCACGACAACGACGGCAATGCTGAGTATCCCAAGCAGATAGGTGTTCAGCACCGCATCGTTATCCTTCGCAAAGAGCGTCGCCTCATAGCTCTGCAGCGCATAGCCGCCCGTAAAGACCTGCCCACCGTTACTGCGGAGGAACGACGTATAGATCACGACGACCTGCGGCAGGATCGCAAGCCCTGTCACAAGATAGGCAAAGCCATGGGCGACGATATTGCGCAGCCCCGACGCACGCTCTGCACTCATCGGCTTGAGTGCAGTCATGGCATAGGTGCTCCGCCGTGCCAGTATCCGCTGAGCGAAGAACATGGCAAGGGTCAGTCCGATCATGATGACGCAGATTGCCGCGGCAAATCCATCGTCGCCGCCGACCTCTCCCATGAACTGTGTATAGACGAGGACAGGCATCGTCTTGTAGCCCTCTCCGATCAGCATAGGCGTACCAAAGTCGGCAAAAACACGCATAAAGACGAGCAGTGAGCTCGCGAGAAGTGTTGGCATCACGAGCGGCACGATAATGCGGCGAATCCGCCCGATGCGCCCGCAGCCAAGGCTCTCCGCCGCCTCGTTCAACGAGTTGTCCATATTCTTCAGCGCACCCGAGACATAGATATAGACGAGAGGGAAGGACTGTAACGTAAAGACGAGCAGGATCCCCGCAAAGCCGTACACACCATCAAAGGAAAGACCGAAGGTACTGTTCACCAGCTGCGTTATGACACCATTACGCCCGAGCAGCTGAATCCATGCGTATGCGCCGATGAACGGCGGCGAAAGATAGGAGATGACGATAAGAATGTTGAGAAAGCTGCTCCCACGTATTTTCACACTGCGCATCAGATACGCCATAGGCAGACCGAGTGCCGCCGAGAGCAGCGTCGCGCAGACCGTGACGCAGAGGCTATTCACCATCGTCTCCCAATAGAATCGCTTGGTGAAGAACCGTGCAAAGTAGTCCCATGTCATCCCGCCGGAGAATGGATCGACGAAGCTCTTATAGAGGACAAGCACCAGCGGATAGAGGACGAAGATGCCAAATGCCGCTAGGATGAGAATACTGAGAATCGACCATACCGATAGACTTTTTCCCGCACTGCCCTTCATAACAGATCACCTTCGATCAACGTCGTCTCTGCATCAGCACGGAAAACATTGATGCGCTCCGCCTTGACGCGCAGCGTTACGCGTGTGCCATCGGCGAGCAAGGCACCGTCTTCCTGACCGCGGATTGCCTCGACTGCCCGCCCCTGCGCCGTCTCGAGGAAATAGTGCGTCGTCAGTCCAAGGAATACACTGCTCTTTACAACGGCGGGGATGCCGTCCCCCTCGCCCTCCGTTATGATAAATTCCTCCGGGCGAACGGAGACGACCACCGCTTGTCCGTCAAATGCCTCAGCAGCAAGATTCTGCATTGGCACGCGGTAGTCCGGCAGGAGCTCAACCGACTTGCGGGCGGCCTCTGAGCGCACGACCCCGTCAAAGAGATTCGAGAGTCCGATGAAGGTCGAGACAAAGACATCGGCAGGACGGCGGTAGATCTGCTGCGGGCTGCCGATCTGGCGGACAACACCGCCCTCCATGACCGCGATACGATCGGAGACGGCAAGCGCTTCCTCCTGATCGTGTGTAACATAAACAGTCGTTATGTCGATCTGTCGCTGGATCTGCTTGATCGCGTTGCGCATCTCCACACGCAGCTTCGCATCGAGATTGGAGAGCGGCTCATCCATCAGCAGCACCTCCGGTGCGATGACAATGGCGCGTGCGAGCGCGACACGCTGCTGCTGCCCCCCTGAGAGCGCCGTCGGCATACGGTCACGCAGTGCATCGATCTTCACCACGCGTAGAATCTCGTCGACGCGGCGGTCGATCTCCTCTGCGCTGACACCGCGCATCTTCAGACCGAATGCAACATTGTCGCGCACGGACATGTGCGGGAAGATGGCGTAGTTCTGAAACACCATCCCCATGTTGCGCTGATTCGGCGGGACATCATTGATACGACGATCGCCGATCCGTATCTCACCGCCCTCAATCGAATTGAAGCCGATAATCATGCGGAGCAGCGTTGTCTTTCCGCAACCTGATGGTCCGAGCAGTGTAAAGAACTCACCCGGCCGAACATCGAGAGACAGCCCGTCGATGACCGTGTGATCGCCATATTTTTTTACAACATTATCAATATGAATGGATACACTCACCGTGTTCCCCCCCTTTTTGAAAAAAGCGAATTGCACACGCCTTGCGGCGGCAGCAATTCGCTCCTGTCAGGCTATCTACTACTGTTTGAAATTCTCGAGATGCTTATTCCACATCGCAACGATCTCATTCTTATGTTGTGCTACCCATCCCTCATCGTAGTTCGGGAAGAGTGCAATGTCCTTCATCGGGGTCATATAGGATGCGAGCGTCACATCCTTGCGCAGGGGGCGCACCGTCAGCTCCTTGCCAGCTGCTTCCTGAATTTTCTGCGAGAGCATATAGTCAACGAACTTCTTCGCATTCTCCGGATGCTTGCAGTCCTTGATGATCTGTACTGACTCACCGGGGAAGATCGCACCTTCCTTGGGGAAGACCACACGCACAGGCGCACCATTTTTCACATAGGTTGCCGCAGGGTCCTCCCACGTGAGACCAACCGTATACTCACCGTCCGCCACACCCTTGTGGACGCCACCCGAGCTGTTCAGTATCTTACCATCGAGATTTGCGATGAACTGATCGACGTATGCCCATGCTGTATCCGACATGGGGTCGCCATTCGTCCCCTTGGCATAGAGCATGGCGATCAGTGACTGCAATGCCGAATTCGATGCTGCTGGATCACCGAAGGCGATCTTCCCCTTCAAGGTAGGATTGAGAAGATCCTCAAAACTGTCGATCTTCATATCCCCCGCCAGATTCTTATTAACGATCATGACGGTCGGATCGGCAAAGGCGGGAGAGAAGTATCCCGTCTTATTGCGAAACGCCTCCATCATATTCGCATCCTCAGGGGAGACATACTCCATAAAGAGATCTTTCTGCGACTCGAGCGTCATCTGATCCGAGGCCCAGAGAATATCCCCCTGTGGGTTCCCCTTCTCCGAGGCCACGCGCTTGAGGAGCGGTCCCGTCCCTGCCACAATGACATTGACCTTGATGCCCGTGTCCTTTTCAAAATTCGGGATGACGAGATTGTTTAGGCTCTCACTGCGTGCCGTATAGACCGTGAGTACCTTCTCCTCCTCGCCGCCTGCCGCCTTCTTGTCCGTGCCGCCGCCACAGCCTGCGAGCATCGTTCCCGCGACCGCAGCCGCCGCGAGAACGGACAGCCACTTCTTCATCCGTTTCATTCTTCTTCCTCCTTACAGCAGTAAAATTCTGTTAATTGTGATTTTATCATATTCTACAAATTTGTATATCCACAAAACAAAAGCACTATCCAAAATACAAAACAAAAAACCAACCTGCATATACAGATTGGTTATTTTTTACAAGCTGAAATTCTCTCCGAGATAGAATTTACGCGCAATGGGGCTCTCGGCGATGGTCTTGCTGTCGCCTTCGAGGAGGAGCTTGCCCTCGCTGAGGAGGTAGACTCGGTCGACGATGTGGAGCGTCTCACGGACGTTGTGGTCGGTGATGAGAATCCCCATGCCGCGCTGGCGCAGATACTCGATGATCTCCTGAATGTCCGCAACGGCGAGCGGATCGACGCCCGCAAACGGCTCGTCGAGCAGGATGAACTGTGGTTCGAGCGCAAGGCAGCGTGCGATCTCGACGCGCCGCCGCTCGCCGCCCGAGAGCTCCGTTCCGCGGCGGTCGCGGACGTGTCCGATGTGGAACTCCTCGAGGAGGGCATCCAGCTTGTGTTTCTGCTCCGCTGCCGAGAGCTTTGTCGTCTCCAAGATAGCGGCTATGTTCTCCGTAACAGTGAGCTTGCGAAAGATGGACGGCTCCTGCGTGAGGTAGCTGATGCCGAGTTCGGCACGGCGATACATGGGATAGTCCGTGATGCAGATGTCGGAGAGATAGACATCACCGTGCGTCGGCTTCTCCAGACCGACGATCATGTAGAACGTCGTCGTCTTTCCGGCGCCGTTCGGTCCGAGGAGTCCGACGATCTCGCCCTTGTCGATGCGCACAGAGATGCGGTCGACCACGGTACGGCTGCCGAACTTCTTGATGAGACTGCGGGATTCAAGATGCATAGCTCTCGCTCCTCACTGTGTCACAGCGATGCCGTCATCGGCGAGGTAGACGGTCATGTGATTGCTGCGCGCTGTATTGTTGCCCTGATATACCCACGCATTCCCATCCAGCTCGACGTAGGGTCTTGGGTCATTGCCATAGTAGTCCATGCGGTCGCCGCCGCCCTCAAGATCACGCGCGGGACTCGTGACATGTGCGTTTCCAATCCCCGTAAAGCGGCTCTGCTTCAGCCATCCCTCAAGATGATCCGCTGAGAGCGTGCCGTCGGGGCTCGTGATCGTCCCGCCCGAGGAGGCGACAATGTGGTCATCCTGCGCGGGATAATAGTCCACCAGAGGTCCCGTAAAGGTGCGGCCTGCCTTTGCCATGTGGACGCTGCCGCTCGCCTGCCAATGCTCCTGCCCTGCGGCAAGGAGGCGGTCACAGG
>JABZYJ010000129.1 GCA_015265235.1 Selenomonas sp.
CTATTATGCCGTTACTCCTCGAAGCCTCCCCCGTATGTCGGGGGAGGGGGACCGCTTGCGGTGGTTGGGCACGCTGATTCCTGTATACATACAGATTCCATGGACATTTAGTGCTTTATCATGGTAAAATGTGCGCATATTTTTATTTTCGGAGGGATCTTGTATGGAATCGTTTCTTCCCGTGCTGAATGCGGTGGACTCCTTCCTCTGGGGGGCACCGCTCATCGTCCTGCTCGTGGGGACGGGCATCATGCTGACGCTGCGGCTCTCGCTGCTCCAGGTGCGCCGCCTGCCGCGTGCGCTCGCGCTCATCCTGCGCGCGAAAAACCGCGGAGAGGGCGACGTGTCGAGCTTTAAGGCTCTCTGCGTCGCGCTCGCCGCGACCATCGGCACGGGCAACATCGTCGGTGTCGCGACAGCGGTCAAGGTCGGCGGCCCGGGGGCGATCTTCTGGATGTGGATGGCGGCATTCTTCGGCATGGCGACGAAGTACGCAGAGGGTCTGCTCGCCGTGAAGTACCGCACGACCGACGAGCGCGGCGACATTGCCGGCGGCCCGATGTACTACATCCGTCACGGCATGGGGGAGAAATATCGTCCGCTCGCGGGATTTTTCGCGTGTGCGGCGGTGCTCGTTGCCTTCTTCGGCATCGGGACGTTCCCGCAGGTCAACGCCATTGTGGACTCGGCGGAGCTGTCCTTCGGCGTGCCGCGTCTCGTGACGGATATCGCCCTCACGGTGCTGATCGCGGCGATCACCATCGGCGGCCTTCGGAGCATCGCCGAGGTGGCCTCGCGCATCATTCCCTTTATGGCGGTTCTCTACATCGTCATCAGCGTCGTCATCATCGCGATGCACATCGACGGCATCCCCGCGGCGATCGGTTTGATCCTCGACGGGGCATTCACCGGCACGGCGGCAGCGGGCGGCTTTGCGGGCTCCACGATCATGATGGCAATGCAGAACGGTATCGCGCGCGGCGTCTTCTCCAATGAGTCCGGACTCGGCTCCGCACCGATTGCCGCGGCGGCGGCAAAGACGAAGGAGCCCGCCGAGCAGGGACTGATCTCCATGACGGGCACCTTCATCGACACGATCATCATCTGCACCATGACGGGGCTCGTCCTCGTCCTCACGGGCGCATGGCAGAGCGACACGGCGGGCGCGGCCATGACGGGCGCGGCATTCACGGGCGCGTACGGGCACATCGGCGGCGCACTGCTCACCATCTCGCTCGCTCTCTTCGCCTTTACGACCATCCTCGGGTGGAACTACTACGGCGAGCGCGCCATCCTCTACCTCGCGGGCGTGCGTGCAATCCTGCCGTACCGCCTCGTCTTTATCGCGCTCATCGCCTGCGGTGCCTTCCTGAAACTCGAGGCGATCTGGGTCCTCGCCGACATCGTCAACGGCCTCATGGCGATCCCGAACCTCATCGCGCTCATCGCCCTCTCGGGCGTCGTCGTCCACGAGACGCGCCGCTATTTCGAGAAACTCGAGCGCGGGCGGCGGTTTATGAAGCAAATGTGAATGGGCTGCTGTACGAAGCTGGAAAGCTTTGTGCAGCAGTTCTTTTTTTGTGCATGGATGAAATCTATAGCATCATGAATGGCTTCATTTCATCAGCGCTTGCTAAAAAAATGTAAATCGTGCTAATTGACAGAAGAGACAGGCGAGAATATAATGTGAGGTATAGAATTGACGTATTTAAATTTCTTTCATGAGGTTCTCGTTCGTTCATGGGGAAAGGAGAATGCGTGGAGCGGCTGTTTATTTAATGAGGTGAACGTATGAAAAAATGGAGTATTCTCGCTGTCCTGGCGGCGATGCTGTGCACCCTGCTTGCAGCGGGATGCGGTGGCGGTCCGCAGCAGAATGCTGCGAGCGACGGAAAGAACAAGCTGGTCATCTACACGTCGATGAAGGAGTCGCTGATCGGCGGCATCGTCGAAGGGTTTAAGAAGAAGTATCCCGACATCGAGGTCGACTATCAGTCGGCGGGTGCGGGCAAGCTGATGGCAAAGATCGCGGCGGAGAAACAGAGTGGCCACATCCTTGCGGACGTGATCTGGACGAGTGAAGTGCCTGACTTCTATAAGATGAAGGCAGACGGCGTGCTGGAGAACTACAAGCCCTCTGTCTTCGATGAGCTTGTGAATCCGTTCGATGACTATGACGGCACGTTCACGGCGGCGCGTCTCGGAACGCTCGGCATCACCTACAACAAGGACAAGATCTCGGCTGCTCCGACGCAGTGGAGTGATCTGACGAAGCCAGAGTTTACGAATGCGTTCGGTATCGCCGACCCCGCGCTTTCGGGAACGTCGTATATGAGTATCGCGCTCTTGCAGAAGCAGTTTGGCTGGGAGTTCTTTGAAAAACTGGCCGCGAACCAGACCCGTATCGGCAAGGGCGCGGGACAGGTCATTGATGATACCTCCTCGGGCGAGCTCGCCGCGTGCCTGGGTGTTGACTACATTACGAACAATAAGGTCAACAAGGGCGCACATGTCGCCCTCGCCTATCCGCCCGAGCTGCTCGTCGTACCAAGCCCCGTGGCGATCTTCAAGGAATCAAACAACATGGATGCGGCCAAAAAGTTCGTCGACTATCTGCTGAGCAGTGAGGCACAGCAGATGATCGCCAACGAGGGAACCGTTCCTGTACGCAACGATGTCGATATGCCGGAGAAGTTCGGTCTGCCGAAGCCGGCAGAGGCACTCCAGCGCGCCATTAAGGTGAACTATACGGAGATCCTCCCGCAGAAAGAGGAGACGATCAAGAAGTTCACAGAGATTATCGGTAAGAAGTAGCTGCGAAATCGGTCGTTCCTGTGAGGGCGGTGGAATGAAACAGTTCATTCCGCCGCCCTTTTTAGTATATGGGGATGCACGAACATATTGTGCGCGGTACTCCTGTGCCGTGTGGAGGAGGGCTTTATGGATATTATCCGTGTGGAGGGCGTCAGTAAAAGCTATGGCGATCATCATGTCTTAGCCGATTTGTCACTGACGATACGCAAGGGCGAGTGCTTTACCCTGCTTGGGCCTTCGGGCTGCGGGAAAACAGTGCTGCTTCGCCTGATTGCAGGGTTTGAGTCCCCGGATGCGGGCAGGATCTATCTGGACGATACACTCGTTACCGACCCCGCAGAGCAGGTGGAGATACCGCCGGAGCGCCGCGGCATCGGGCTCGTCTTTCAGGACTATGCGGTATGGCCACACATGACGGTCTTTGACAATGTTGCCTACCCGCTCAAGATCGCGAAGCGTCCAAAGGACGAGATCCGTACGCGCGTGATGGAGATGGTGGAGATCGTCGGGATGAAGGGGCTGGAAAAACGTCTGCCGTCGGAGCTCTCGGGCGGCCAGCAGCAGCGCGTTGCACTCGCACGTGCGCTTGTCGGCAAGCCCTCGCTCCTGCTCCTCGATGAGCCGCTGTCGAATCTGGATGCCAATCTGCGCGAGGAGATGCGCTTTGAGATCAAGGCATTGCAGCAAAAGCTGAATGTCACTGTTCTCTACGTGACGCACGATCAGGAGATCGGGCTCGCGATTTCTGACCGCGTAGCGATCATGGATGAGCACGGCGGCATTCAGCAGATCGGTACGCCGTGGGAGATCTTTGAGCAGGCTGCGAATCCCTTTGTGTTTAACTTCATGGGGATTGCGAACTTCCTTCCAGTACGGCGTGAGCAGGACCTTCTCTTTGTCGGTGACGGCACGCAGCGCATCGATGCTGAGCTGCCGGAGGGGGATGCCGATCATTGGGCGGCAGGGTTCCGCCCGTCGGATGTCATGCTCTCTCGTACGGGAGACGGACTGAGCGGGATCGTGCGCCGCGCGAACTTCCTCGGTGCGACGATGGACTATCTGATCGAGATCGATGGGACGCATCTGCGCACGAGTATTGAGACACATCGTGCCATCAGCGATGATTTGATGTTTCGTGCCGGAGATCCGTGTCGGGTGAAATTCCTCAGCCTGCTCTGGTTTGGTGCGGATCAGCTGAAAGATGAGGTGGGCAAATGAGTGCTGTGAGTCGTCCCCAGAGCTTTGGTATGGCACAGGTGATCCTGTTCCTTGCCATTGCCATTCTGGTCATTGTGGTAGCCTTCCCGGTTCTGCTGATTCTCTTCAACGCATTCTGGGTGGACGGATCGTTCAACTTTTCGAGCGCGTTGGATATCCTCAAGGAGCCTGAGACGTATCAGGCTCTGCTCAACTCCCTCATCATCGCCTCCTGCACCACCGTGGGCAGCACGATCGTCGGGACATTCTTCGCGTGGCTCGTCACACGGACGGATTTGCCGCATAAGACCTTTATGAAAGGCATGTTCCTCGTTCCCTTTATGCTGCCGTCCTTTATCGGTGCACTCGCGTGGAAAATGCTGCTCTCGCCGAATGCCGGCTTTATCAATCAATTCTTTATCGATCGTTTTGGCTTCTCGGGCCCCATCTTCAACATCTACACCTACTATGGGATCAGCGGCGTGGAGATCATGTACCTTTTCCCGTTCGTCTTCATTCAGGTGTGCGGCGCCCTTGAGCGCATGGATCCGACCCTCGAGGAGTCGGCGCGCATCTCGGGCGCGGGGCTCTTTACGATCACGCGAAAGATCACGATCCCGCTCGTTTTGCCGAGTATTCTCTCGGGGGCACTTCTCATCATGCTCTATTCGATGGCGCATTTCGGCACGGTGGCCGTCCTCGGCATCGAGAACGGCATCTATAATATCCCAACGCTGATCTATGAGCGCATTCATCAGAGCGGCGGCAGTTTCGATGCGATCCGTACGGGAACCGTGCTCGCTACGGTGCTCGTTGTTACGGCGGCGTTCATCATCTGGCTGCAGCGCAAGATCCTCGGCTCGGGACATTATCAGATCATCGGCGGCAAGAGCTTCCGCCCCATGGAGCTGAAACTGCGCGGCCTGCGCTATCCGCTCCTCATCTTCTGCCTCGCGTATATCGCCTTTACGATCCTACTGCCGACAGCCGTCATTTTCCTGGTCGGCAGTCTTAAAACCTATGGGCTTTCGTTTGCACTTAGCAATCTGTCGCTGGATAACTATAAATTCATCCTGTTCGACTACAAGGTTACGCGTGATGCGATCTTCAACAGTGTGACGCTCGGATTCACGGCGGCAGTCATTACCATGTTTGCCGGCGTCATGATCTCCTACGTCATCGTCAAGATGAAGGTGCGCGGCAAGGGCATTCTCGAGTTCCTCGGAATGCTGCCGTTCTCCGTTCCCGGATCGGTTATTGCGCTCGGCGTGATCCTCGCGTGGAGCGGGCAGTTCGGCATCAACCTCTACAAT
>JABZYJ010000012.1 GCA_015265235.1 Selenomonas sp.
CTTTTCGTATTTGCTGTGCCATGACTATACTCTCCATCCATATAAATAGAGCGGAGGGCGCTTGAACCCCCCGCATATTCTGTATGATTCAGCGTGCCAGAACATCGAGTACTGCATGTCCAATGTCTGACGTATATGCCGTTCCGCCAAGATCCGGCGTCAGCGTCTTTTTCTCCACGAGCAGCGTCTCGATGGCACGGAGCACGCGCTCTGACCACTCTGTTTCACCAAGAAAGTCGAGCATCTGTGCAACTGACCAGATCGACGCTAATGGATTTGCGATCCCCTGCCCTGCAATATCGGGCGCACTCCCGTGAATCGGCTCGAACATCGACGGATAGCGTCGCTCAGGGTTGAGATTCGCCCCGGCTGCGAGCCCCATCCCGCCCGCAATCGCCGCACCAAGATCGGTGAGAATATCGCCGAAGAGATTGCTCGTCACCACGACGCCGAACCGCTTCGGATCTTTGACGAAGAACATGCTTGCCGCATCGACAAGCAAGCTGTGCGTCTCAACATCGGGATACTCCTTCCCGATCTCAGCAAAGATTTCATCCCAGAACACCATCGAGTATCGCAGTGCATTCCCCTTGGAAATCGAGGTAAGCGTGCGCTTCTCACGTCGCGCCAGCTCGTAGGCATAACGGATGACGCGCTCACATCCGTGCCGTGAGAATACCCCCGTCTGGAGTGCCGTCTCACGCGGTGTCCCGGGATAGAGCCGTGCACCAACATTCGCGTACTCCCCTTCGCTGTTCTCGCGCACCACGATCATATCGATATCGCGTGGAGAAATATCCGCGAGCGGGCACGGAGCACCGTGCAGGAGACGAACAGGGCGTAAATTGATGTATTCATCAAAGCCACGGCGGATACGAAGCAGAAGATCGCCGAGCGACACATGATCCGGTACACCTGGATAGCCCACAGCCCCCAGATAGATTGCATCGTAACCGCGCAGGAGATCGAGCCCGTTTTCCGGCATCATCTCGCCGGATTTCAGATAGTACTCACATCCCCATGGAAAGTCCTCAAATGTGACAGAGAACGTCCCGTCCATCTGTGCAATTCCCGAAAATACCTTTTTCCCCTCAGTGATGACCTCAGGACCGATCCCGTCTCCTGCAATCACCGCGATATGAAACTGTTTCATCTAGCTCCACCACCGAATGTCCCATAGAATAGGCGTATTAGAATGCCTCTGCAATCGTCTTGATGAGCAGCGACTCCTGCTGACGCGGCAGACCGCTCTGATGCAGGGCACGGCCAAAGCCAATGAGGAAGTCCACCTTCTGCATTCGCGTAAGTTTCGTGCTCTCACGCAGCGCACGCGTCAGGGCCTGCACCCCCGCGATGCTCGCATCGCGCTTCAGTTGTACCTGCATCGCGAGCTGTCCCGCAAGGATATGTCGGCGCACCTCATCCGAGATCCCATCCAGACTCTCTGCGGCAGGCGGCACAGGCGCTGCTGACGAGAATGCGGGAACGCCGTCAGGACGTACCGTGTACTCGGGCGCGGGGGACATGTCCTCTGTGATCGGCGGTGCAAGATGTGACTCCGTCTCTCCCACAGTGGAAAACTCCTGCGGCTGCTGTGGTACGGCGGGTGAGGTAGCGGGTGCATTCAGCGCGAACTCACGCGGCAGCTGCTGATACCGGGGACGCTCGGGTCTGCCTTCAGCATCTGCTGGCTGCGGCGGAAGCTGTGCCTGCACAGCGGCTGGAGCGGCGGGCGGCGGCATCGGAACGACACGCTCCTGGGGAGGAGGTGTCTGCATCGGTGCTTGCTGCGGCGCGGGTGATGGTTCCTGACGCACTGCAACGGGCATCGGTCCGCGCTTCAGATTCACATCGCCGACAAGCTCCTGCGGTGGGCGGCCTTCCTTCGCGGCGAGCTTCTGCTCACGTTTGACATCTGCTGCTGTAATGATAACGGGCTGCGCCTTCTGTGCAGCGAGTGTGAACGAAGGCTGCTCCTTATTGCGCTCTGCAATCCCCTCATCCACCGTCTCCCAGCGGAGGCGTGTCACCTGCGGTGTATTCTTGGCAGGTGCCGTGCCGAGCGGACGAACAGCAGCATCCTTCTGCTGCCTGGAGATTGATGCCTCATAGTGGTCGGCATCAGCACGTTCCTCCACCGCCGGTGCATTAGCACGATCCGTCACCAGTCGATTTGCATGGAAGAGGTCCTGCGAGTCCACCGTTCCGGGGGTCGCTGCATAGGTTGTACCGGAGGTCAGTGCGACGAGCACTGCCGCCGTCAGCATTGTGTTTTTGGATGACATCTTCATGAGTCTGTTCTCCTTCTTTCTCTCTCGGCCCACGTCACTTACTGCATTGTGCGCGCGCCCGCCATAAACGTTGCTACGGACTTCGCACGGAGCGTCGGATTATCAATGAGCTCAAGCCCATACCGCTGTCCGTTTGCCCCACGGAAGAACATCACTGCCGTCTGATTGTCCGCCTTCGCCGTCGCATCGACGACGCCATCGCCATTCTCGTCAATATCGACTTCCTTTGCCGTCATGGCAAAGATCGCCTTGTTGGTATCCGAGAGATTGATCAGCATGATCCCCTCGTATCCGTTGCTGTGCTGAATACGTTCCAGCAGGTTCACCGCATCCTCTGGATTGATCGTGTTGAGATTCGGTACGGACGTATCGGAGAATGCATTGACAAAAACCGCCCATGCATACTTGATATTGTACTCCTCATTGTCAAAAATGAGGATCTCGCCCTCACGGTCGTCATAGAGTGCCGACGCTGGAATCACTCCGACGGGTTTCTGCGGGCACATGATGCGGTAGCCGTATGTCTTGCTCTCATAGGAGTATGTCAGTGCATCGGGGGCAATCGTCTGTGTTGCCGCCGGTGTCGCTGATTCTGTCCCCGCTGGCACATCAGCCGCTGCAGCATAGGAGCTGCCGCAGAGCAGTGCTGAGAGCGAAAGAGCAGCGACGAGTTTCTGATAGCGTTTCATTCATCCATCTCCCTAATCATCTCCTGCACCATGGCAAGAGCTTTATTGACGGCGGCACGCTTAATCTCGGCGCGTACGCCAGAAAATACATTTTTTTCCACCGAAGTTTTTCCCAGAGCAGATACAGCGATGTAGACCAGTCCGACCGGCTTTTCGGGAGAACCGCCGCCGGGACCGGCGATCCCCGTGATGCCGACGCCGACATCTGTCTGCATGAGGTCGCGTACCCCCTCTGCCATTGCCCGCGCCGTCTCCGGAGAGACAGCACCGTGCGCGGCAAGCGTTTCCTCCGCCACGTGCAGGATGCGGGACTTCACGTCGTTTGAGTAGGATACGACACTCCCCATGACGTACGCAGAACTGCCGGGCACGTCTGTGAGCGTACTCGTGAGCAGCCCGCCCGTACAAGACTCCGCACAGGAGATCGTATAGCCTCTTGCACAGAGCATTTGCCCAACCATATCCGGCAGCCGTTCTCTCTCCGGCATCACTGCACCCTCTCTCCGACAATATCGTATGTAAAGCCCTGAAGGAGACGCACGCGGACAATCTCGCCCGGTGCACTCTCTGCATCGCCTTCGATATAGATCTGGCCATCCACCTCAGGTGCCTCGCGGTAGGAACGCCCCACGGCAATCCCCGACTGCTCCGCGTCATGTCCCTCGATGAGAACATCCAACTCCTGATGCTCCAGCCCGATATTGATCTCCTCGGAGATCTTACTCTGGAGACTCATGAGGTCATGGTAACGCTCCTGCATCACCTCTTCGGAAACCTTCTTCCCCATTGCCGCCGCGGCAGTGTCCTCCTCCTCGGAGTAGGTAAAGATTCCCACCTTATCGAATCGCTGCTTCTCCACAAAGCGACGCAGCGTCTGATACTGGGCATCGGTCTCCCCAGGGAAGCCAACGATGAATGTCGAGCGAATCGCGACTCCCGGGATGCGTGCCCGCAGCTTTGCGATCAGCTCCTCCATCCCCGCCCGTGTATCGGGACGATTCATCGAACGCAGCACGGCATCATGCGCATGCTGCAGAGGCAGATCGACATACTTGACCACCTTTGGCTCAGTGGCAAAGACCTCGATCAGCTCATCGGTAAAATACTTTGGATAGCTGTATAGCACACGAATCCACGCAATTCCGTCGATCTTTGCAAGCTCGCGCAGAAGCGTCGGCAGCATTGGCTTTTGATAGCAATCCAGCCCATAGTTTGCGCTGTCCTGCGCGATGAGAACCAGCTCGCGAACACCGGCAGCGGCGAGCTCACGTCCCTCCGCTACGATATCCTCCATTGGACGGCTGCGGAAGCTCCCGCGTATGAGCGGAATCGCACAGAACGCACAGCGATGATCGCACCCCTCCGCAATCTTGACATACGCCGTATAGTTCGGTGTCGTCCGCAGGCGCGGTGTCTTGGCATCGTAGATCGTATCATCCTTCCCCGCGATGAGCAGGCGACGCCCCTTGAGCGTCGCCTCGATCACCTCCATGATACGGCTCCACGCCCCCGTCCCGATGATGGCATCCGCCTCCGGGATCTCATCGAGAAGCTGCTGCCCATATCGCTGTCCAAGACAGCCTGCTACGATGAGACTGCGGCAGCGCCCCGTCTCCTTGTAGTCCGCCATCCCGAGCACCGTCGTGATCGACTCCTCTTTTGCCGACTGAATAAAGGCACACGTATTGACAATCAGGATATCTGCCTCTGACGGATCATTGGTAATATCGATGCCATGCTCACGCATAATGCCGAGCATGACTTCTGTATCGACCAGATTCTTTGCACAGCCAAGGCTGATAAAACCTGCTTTCACTGGTTACATTCCCCCACAACTACTCTTCATAGAACCGCACCTGTTTGACCCAACGATCGAGAAGGATCTTCTTCTCTGCTGGGCTATAATACGGCTTACTCTTAAAAATATTGATATTCTTTCCCGCAAACATCCGATAGGACAGCGTCACGGGGTTGGTCGTCAAAAAATAGATATGTTGCCGTGCCAGCGCCAGCTGCGCCTCATCCGTCAGCAGCCAGTCGGCAAAATCCTCCGCCGCCTGCACATCGTGCTTGCCCGCGCGGAATGCAACCCCTGTACCGTAAATCACCGCCGCCGTCCCATCCGTCGGATAGAGCACACGGATGGGATAGTCATCGTGAATATAGCGGAGCGTCTCACTGAGAACAGCAACCGAGACATCGACCTCCCCCATCCCCGCCTGCCGTACGGGCGTATGCAAATAGCGGGAATATTGCATGATCTGCGGCTGAATCCTGCGCCAAATCGCGAAGGTGCGTTGTTCACCGTACTCAGCAATCATACTGTAAAGGAGATTTGATGAGGCATCAGCCGCCATAAAATCCGTCGTACCGATGCGTATATCCTTCTGCTGCGCCAACAGTTGCCACGAGTCTGGAAGATCGAGATGCGTGCGTAGATAGTCTTGATTTATTGCAAAGACGATCGGATCATACCACACACCCGTCCAATACCCATCGGGCTGACGAAATTGATCGGCGACCTGATCGCTCCGTTCGGACTGATAGGGCACAAGATACCCTGCCGCCGCTGCGCGATCAAGCACCTCGCGGTCTGCGAGGACAAGCGCTGCCGGCGCACTCACGCCGCTTCCGGCCTGCTCCTCCAGGCGCTTCTGTATCTGCTCTGCGGATAGAGGAACGAAACTGACACGGATATTATACTCCTTCTCGTACGCCTCAGACAGTGCTGCCGCAGCCTCCGTCGGCAGCGTCGTATATGCCACAATCTCCTGCAGCGGGCGGCGCGCAAGTGCCGTACTCTGCCGTCCGACGGACAGATACGCCGCCCCCGTGGCAGCCACGAGAAACAGCGTCGCGATCATCAGAACAAAGAGCGGAAACCGCTTCATGAAAAAACCTCTCGAATAGAAGAAGATACACTGCTACTATTATAAACAATTCCCTTGGAATCTACAAGAGATATTACATCCATCCCGTTCATTTGGCCGCTGGAATGTCTCGTGACAATTTCGTGATGGTCTCAACGTGGGAAGTCTGTGGAAAGAGATCGACTGGCTGTACTTCCTGCGCATGATAACCGAATTCTTTCAGTATGGCGAGGTCACGTGCGAGAGTGGCGGGATTGCACGAGACGTAGACGATGCGCTGCGGCTTCATATCGGCGAAGGTTTGGAGGACGGTCGGCGTGCAGCCCGCACGCGGCGGGTCCACGACAACGACATCCGGACGAATCCCCTGTTTGTAGAGTGCCGGCATGACTTTTGTCGCATCGCCGACGATAAACTCTGCATTTTTGACATGGTTATCGCGGGCATTCTTTCGTGCATCGAGAATGGCAGGCTGCACGATTTCGATGCCGTAGACCTTACGTGCTCTCTGGGCAAGAAAAAGGGTGATTGTCCCTGTGCCGCAGTAGGCATCAATGACGGTCTCTGTCCCATGGAGATCCGCATAGGAAAGGGCCTGTTCATAGAGGCGTTCAGCCTGCTGTGTATTGACCTGAAAAAAGGATCGCGGTGAAATGTGAAAATGCAGCCGTCCGAGCCCATCGAGAATGGTCGGCTTCCCCCAGAGGAGCACTGTGTCACGCCCCATGATGACATTGTTCCGATAGGTCTGGATGTTTTGATGTACGCTGACGAGGTTCGGCAAATGCTCTCGCAGCAGTCGAACAAATTCCTTTGCACGCGGCAGCTGTTTGGTCGCTGTGACGATCACCGCCATAAGGTCGCCATTCTGCCCGACACGCCCAACGATGTGACGCAGGATGCCCTTATGTGTGTCCTCCTCATTGTAGACAGGAATGCGAAGCTGCGCGACAATAGCGCGTACGGCATTGGCAAGCGCATTATTCGGTTCACGCTGAATATGACAGTTCTCCGTATCGATGATCGTATGGCTTCCCTGCGCGAAACAGCCAACGACGATTTTCCCCTTAGCGAGGCCGACGGGAAACTGCATTTTATTGCGATAGTTCCACGGTGACTGTGCCGCAAGGGTCTCCCTGACCGAGACATGAGGAAGTTTGCCGATATGAGACAGTGCATCAATCACCTGCTGACGCTTCGCGCGCAGTTGTGCCGCATAGGAGAGATGCTGGAGCTGACAGCCGCCGCACTCCTCATAAAGGCTGCATAAAGGTGTGATGCGATCATTGCTCTGCTGAAGAATTTCCGTCAAACGTCCACGGGCATAGGAGGTTTTTACCTCCTCCATGCGTACCGTGACCCGTTCGCCGGGAAGTGCATTGGGGACAAATACGGTAAAGTTCTCATATCGCCCGACGCCCTCGCCGCTCGTTCCGAGCCGGTCGATGCAAATCTCATAGACTTCCCCTCGACGTACGGGAGCCGTCTGCACGCGTGTCTGCGCCTTTTTTGTTTTTTTCATGACTCTCGAAACGTCACCTTTTCAAATACTTCCATCGGGGTATTTAGGAGCACATCCGCGCTGTGTTCCCGGAGCTCCTGTTCCGTGCGGAATCCCCAGAGAACGCCCACCGCAAGCGTTTCCGCATTGCTTGCGGTGTCCATGTCGACCGAGCTGTCTCCGAAGTACGCTGTTTCCTGCCCCGTAACGCCAAACTCTTTCATGATGTGCAACACTTTCGTTGGATCCGGTTTTCGCGGAAGTCCCTCCCGATCACCGATGATCTCCCGAAACATACGCGGAGGAAACAGCGCCGTAATGATGCGTTCTGCCGCACTTTGATGTTTATTCGTGCAGACAGCCAGTGGAATACCGCGCCGGCAAAGCTCCTCCAGCATCTCCATAATACCGTCATAGGGAACGGTCTTATGCAGGAGGTTTTCAGCATAGCGTTCTTTGTACTCTGCCATAAAACGATGGACAAATGCTGCGTCCTCCGCCTGATGCGGCGGCAGAATCCGCTCAATCAGTTTCTGTGTTCCATTTCCGACAAAATATCGATACTTCTCCGCTGCATACGTCGGAAAATGATATGCTGACAGGACAGCATTGGCACTGTCTGCCAAATCTTCAAGCGAATTGATCAACGTGCCGTCCAAATCGAAAATCGCAGCCTTATACTGCATGGCAGTCTCTCCTTTTGAGAAAAACAGCCTTTCCCCTGCGGAAAAGACTGCTTGCTTTCTCAGCCAAGTTTTTTTGCTAAAAGTTCATTGACCATCTGCGGGTTTGCCTTGCCCTTGGACTGTTTCATCACTTGTCCGACCAAGGCACCGATCGCCTTTTTATTGCCGCCCTTGTAGTCCTCTACCGCCTTTGCATTGGCAGCGATGACTTGATCGACGATGCCTTCGATCTCCTTGGTGTCTGTAATCTGGATGAGCCCCTTGTCCTTGACGATCTTCTCGGGAGCATCAGGAGATGTCCACATTTCCTTGAACACGGTTTTGCCGATCTTAGACGAAATCGTCCCCTTGGCGATGAGGAGAATCATCTCGCCGAGGCGCTTTGCATCGACAGGAGAGTCCTCGATCGTTTTCCCTTCTGCGTTCAGGTTCTTGGAGAGATCGCCCATCAACCAGTTTGCCGCCAGTTTCGCATCCGCTCCTGTTGCAACAATGGCATCATAGTACTCAGCCATCGCACGCGAGCTCGTGATGATGCCCGCATCGTATGCGGAGAGTCCTGCCTCGTCCATCAGACGCACGCGACGGGCGTCCGGCAGCTCCGGCAGCTCACGCCGCACCGCCTCAATTTCCTCTTCACTCGTCACGATGGGCGGCAGATCAGGCTCCGGCATATAACGGTAGTCATGCGCCTCCTCTTTGCTGCGCATGGAGAGCGTCATACCACGCTCGGGATCCCACGTGCGTGTCTCCTGCACAATGTGTCCGCCCTCCTCGAGCACCTCCGTCTGACGCTCGATCTCGTAGTTGATCGCATCTTCCAACGCTTTGAAAGAGTTGATGTTTTTCATCTCCGTCCGTGTGCCGAGCTGATCTGAGCCAACAGGACGCAGGGAGACGTTGATGTCCGCGCGGAGATTGCCCTCCTCCATGCGGCAGTTCGAGACGTCGATATACTCCATGATCGACTTGATCTTCTCCATGTAGGCACGTGCTTCCTCAGCTGAGGACATATCGGGCTCGGAGACAATCTCAAGCAAAGGAACACCGGTGCGGTTGTAGTCCACATTGGACGAGGCGGAATCCTTAATCGTCGTGCCGGAGTGAACGAGTTTTCCTGCGTCCTCCTCCATGTGGATGCGCGTTAGGCGAATGCGCTTCTTCCCCTCTTCCGTATCGATATCCACCCAGCCATGTTCGGCGATAGGCAGGTCGTACTGCGAGGTTTGGAAGTTCTTCGGCAAATCCGGATAGTAGTAATTCTTGCGGTCAAACTTGCTGTATCCGTTGATCGTGCAGTTCGTCGCCAGCCCCGCCTTGATGGCGAAATGGACGACCTCACGGTTGACGACAGGGAGAACGCCGGGCAGACCGAGGCAGACGGGACAGACATGTGTGTTCTGCGGGGCTCCGAACCCCGTAGCACAGCCGCAGAAGATCTTGGTCTTTGTCTTGAGCTCGCAGTGAATCTCAAGGCCGATGACGGTTTCGTATTTCATGCCCTTCCTCCAATCGGCGCCATTTTCGTATGGAAATCATGCCCCTGCTCATAGGCAAACGCCGCACGCAGGATCGTCTCCTCCGCCAGCGGACGACCGATGATCTGAAGTCCGATCGGAAGTCCCGCCGCAGTGAAGCCGCAAGGGACGGAGATCCCGGGGAGCCCCGCGAGATTCAGTGGAACGGTCGAAATATCCTGCAGATACATCTGCAGGGGGCTCGTCATTTCACCGATGCGATACGCCGGTGTCGGTGCTGTCGGTGTCATGATGACATCCACCTGCTCAAAGGCTCGCGTAAAGTCCTGCTGAATGAGCGTCCGCACCTTCAGTGCCTTGAGGTAGTACGCATCGTAATATCCGGCGGAGAGTGCATAGTTGCCGATGAGGATGCGTCGTTTTACCTCCGCGCCGAATTTCTCCGTGCGCGTCCGCGTCATCATATCGACGAGATCCTCTCCGTCCACTCGTGCGCCATAGCTGACCCCGTCATAGCGTTCCAGATTCGTCGCAGCCTCTGCAGGTGCAATCAGATAGTAGGTGGAGACGGCATAGTCCGTATGCGGGAGGGAGATTTCGCGAACCTCTGCCCCCATCGCCTCCATATCCGCAATCGCCTTGCGGACGGATGCCTCAACCTCCTGATCCATTCCGTCAATAAAATATTCCTTTGGGAGTCCGATCTTCAGCCCCTTGACATCTGCACAGAGTGCCTGTGTATAGTCCGGGACATCGGCGCGGCTCGCCGTCGAGTCCATCGGATCATGCCCTGCAATTACGTTCATGAGATGGGCTGCATCCGTGACATCGCGTGTGAGCGGTCCGATCTGATCGAGTGATGACGCATACGCCATCAGACCGTAGCGAGACACGCGCCCATAGGTCGGCTTCAATCCGACAATACCGCAGAACGATGCGGGCTGACGAATCGACCCGCCTGTATCACTGCCGAGTGCCCAAATTGCCGTTCCCGATGCCACGGCAGCGGCACTGCCGCCCGACGACCCGCCGGGAACACGTGCCGTATCCCAAGGGTTGTGCGTCGGCTGAAAGGCAGAGTTTTCCGTCGAGCCGCCCATGGCAAACTCATCGAGATTCGTCTTTCCGAGAATGACGGCGTCCTCTGCGTGCAGCTTCGTCATGACCGTCGCATCATAGGGCGGAACAAAGTTCTCCAAGATCTTGGACGCAGCTGTCGTGCGTACACCGATGGTGCAGATATTATCCTTAACAGCACCCGGAATCCCTGCGAGGAACGGAATCTTCTCTCCGGCGGCACGTTTTGCATCCACGGCATCCGCCTGAGCAAGCGCACCCTCGCGTGTTTCCAGAAGGTATGCGCCGACATCGCCCTCTACGGCATCCATGCGCGAAAGCACATCCTCGGTCAGTTCACGGGCGCTGATCTCGTTGCGCGCGAGCATATCGTGCAGGACATGCGCCGGTTTTTCATATAGACTCAAAACAGCCCCTCCTTACCCTTCGAGTACCTTCGGCACTTTGAAATACCCGTCCTCCTGCAGCGGTGCATTCGAAAGCGCCGCCTCGTTGGAAAGAGACGGGCGCACCTCGTCTGCGCGAAAGACATTCTCGATGGGCAGTGCATACGTCGTCGGCTGCACATCTTCCGTATCAACACGCGAGAGATTATCCACGTACGAGAGAAAGTCTCCCAGAGACGCCAGTGCCTCTTCCTTTTCCTCGGTCGGAATTGAAAGACGCGAGAGATGCGCGGTTACCCTGAGATCCTGTTCCGTTACCTTCATAGACTCCACCATCTTTCCATGCTTCGGGAAGCACTGATAAATGCGGTACGACCATCCGGCACACCTCGTTTTATCAGCGATTCCCTTAGTCGCAGTTTCCTCGCTATTATAACAAATCACTTCATCGGTATCAAACGGAAATCACTACACCTGTGGCGGACGGATAAAATCTGCCGAGAGTGCGAGCAGAATCTCCCGTAGGAGCTTAAGTGCCGTTGCCGTCGATGTACCGCTGGCATCAAGCGGCGGCGATAGCTCCACCATGTCGCATGCGACAACCCTGCATCCACGCACAACGGAGAGTGCCGCCTTCATCAGTTCGATGAACGTGACACCACCTGCCTCCGGCGTTCCCGTACCGGGGAAAACGGAAGGATCGAGGACGTCGAGGTCAATCGTCAGATAGACAGGACGTCCGTGAAGGCCGGCAATCACATCCGAGAGGCCCGTAAAGGTAAATGGATGGAGATCCGTATGCCCTGCCCGTGCCCACTGCCATTCCGCACGTTCGCCGCTGCGTATCCCAAACTGATGGATGCGCCCATCGCCGAGCAGATCCCACGCACGGCGGATAACGGTCGCATGGGAAAGTTTATTGCCGAGATATTCTACGCGCAGATCAGTATGTGCATCGAAGTGAATGATGGAGAGATCGGGGTACCGCTTTGCCGCGGCTTCGATTGCGGGGAGGCTGACCAGATGCTCCCCGCCGATCAGAAAGGGCAGCTTTCCGCTGTGCAGGATCGTCTCTGCGCGCTCCCCAATCATCGCTAGTGCTCGTTCGGTATCGCCAAAGGGCAGCTCCAAATCCCCCCCGTCAAAGACGCGTGCGTCCTCAAGATCGAGTTCCTGATAGGGGCTGTACGTCTCCAGTCCGTATGACTCCGCCCGCATCGTGCGCGCAGCAAATCGCGTGCCTGGACGATAGGAGGTCGTCGAGTCAAACGGCGCACCAACGAGGACGATATGGCTCTCCTCATAGGTGTTATCGCAGCCGAGAAATGTTTCAACGTTGCGGTTCCACATCTTCGAGTATCTCCTCCACATAGTTCGGCAGAGCAAATGCTGCTGCATGAAGCTGCGTATTGTAGTAGCGCGTCCGAATGCCGAGTGCCTTCCATCGTGCAAAATCGACGCCCTCCACGGGGCGGCGGTTCTTGGATGAGAAGCCAAACAGCCAATGGCCCGACGGATACGTCGGAATATGCACCTGATAGACGCGGCTGTATGGGAACGAATGAACAATGCGCTTGTGCATCCGCTGCATGGCATAGGCGTCCTGCTCGTAAAAGGGGCTTTCGTGCTGGTTGATCATGATGCCGTCAGCTTTGAGAGCCTTGAAGCAGTTGCCATAAAACTCCTTGGTGAACAGTCCCTCTCCCGGCCCAAAAGGATCCGTCGAATCCACAATAATGAGATCGTAGACATCGACCGGTCGGCGCACAAAGCGCAGCCCGTCTTCACAGTGGATGCTCACGCGCGGATCATCCAGCCCTGCCGCCGTCGACGGAAGATATTCACGGCAGACATCGATCACCATCTCATCGATCTCCACGAGATCAATATGCCGCACCGACGGGTAGCGCAGCAGCTCTCGTACCGTCCCTCCGTCCCCGCCGCCGATCACGAGAATGTTCTCTGCCTCCGGATGCACACACATCGGTACATGAGTGATCATCTCATGATAGATGAACTCATCCTTCTCTGTGAGCATCATATAGCCGTCAAGCGTCAAAAATCGCCCGAACTCGGGCGACTCGAATACGTCAATGCGCTGGAACTCACTCTGTCCACTGTAGAGCTGACGATCTACGCGGATGGAGAACCGCACATTCGGTGTATGTTCTTCCGTATACCAAAATTCCATGGCCTATCTCTCCGTCATTACATTGAGACGCTGTATACTCATATCCTCCGGTCCTGTGATCTGACAGCCCTTTTTCTTCGCATAGCGGATATACGTCAGAATCTCGTCCGTGATCTCCTCCCCCGGTGCAAGGATCGGGATACCGGGAGGATAGCACATGACAAACTCGGCACAGATACGTCCCTTCGTCTCTTGGATGGGCAGGGACTCCTTCTCCGCATAGAACGCATCCTGCGGGCCGCAGACCACCACGGGATCGATATACTCCATCTTGAGCGTCTTGGAGGGATCCTTGCGATAGTTCCGACGGATCTCCGCCAGTGCCGCGACAAGCCGCTCAATATCCTTCGGACGGTCGCCGACGGAAACATAGGCAAGCAAGTTTGCGATATCCCCGAACTCGGTCTGGATGTCATAATCATCGCGCAGGATGTCATAGACCTCGATGCCGGCGAGCCCCGTTGCACGCGTAAAGATGGACAGCTTCGTCGTATCGAAGTCATACACGGCATCGCCGTCGATCAGCTCACGCCCATAGGCATAGTAGTCTCCGATGGCGTTGATCTCATCACGAGCATAGGCGACAAGTCCGATGATGCGGTCGATCACTTCACGGCCGCGCAGTGCCAAATTGCGGCGGCTGATATCAAGACTCGCGAGAAGCAGATACGAGGCACTCGTCGTCTGTGTGATATTGATGATCTGATGGACATATCCGAGCGGCATCGTATCCGCACAGAGAAGAATGGAGCTCTGCGTCAGCGAGCCGCCGGACTTGTGCATGCTGATCGCGGCCATATCCGCGCCCGCATCCATCGCCGCCGTTGGAAGTCGATCACTGAAATAGAGGTGCGTACCGTGTGCCTCATCGACCAATACCTTCATCCCGCGGGCATGCGCTTTTTCCGTAATGGCACGCAAATCCGAGCAGATGCCGTAATAGGTCGGATTGTTGACAAATACCGCCTTGGCGTCCGGATGGCGCTCCATTGCTGCTGCGACATCGTCCGTGCGCATCCCAAGCGCAATCCCAAGTGTATCCTCGATGCCGGGATTGACATAGATCGGCACAGCGCCGCAGAGAATCAGTGCATTGATGGCACTACGATGGACATTGCGCGGCATGATGATCTTGTCACCGCGTCCTACCGTCGATAGGATCATTGCCTGCACCGAGCCCGTCGTCCCGCTGACCATGAAAAAAGCATGGGCGGCACGGAATGCTTCTGCCGCCAGATGCTCTGCATCACGAATCACGGAGACGGGATGGCAGAGATTGTCGAGCATCTTCATCGAGTTTACATCGACATCAAGACAGGCAGCCCCGAGGAACGCAGCCAGCTCCGGATTGCCGCGGCCGCGTTTGTGCCCCGGCACATCGAACGGAACGAGGCGTGCCCGCTTCATCCGCACAAGTGCCTCCTCAATGGGCGCATTCGTCTGGGAGAGATAGGGCATTACTTCTCCTCCGACAGGAGGCGAGAGACCAGATCATCATAGCCGTAGGCGGCTGCATTTCCCTTACTCGTCACCCAACGCACAGCCTCCGTCACATCCGGCTCAGCCGGACTTCCCGCATGACGATAGGACGGCAGCACGAGAACATCCTTCGCCGCAGGCGGGAATCCGCTCCGCTCCACGACGAGATCCAGATACTCGGACTGCGGCGTATTGTTCAGATCGTCGACTGCTTTATTGTAGGCGCGATACATCGCCAGAATGGATTTCTCCTTATCCTGAAGGGCAGACCTAGAAAAGACGATTACCCCAGGATTGATGCCGAGATCACCAGAGCCGATCACATAGTGGCTGCCCGATGCCGCCGCGACGCTCGCCATCGGCTCAGGCAGAACTGCCGCTCCGAGATTTCCGCTGCGGAGCATCTCAAGACGTACCGGAATCTGCGGGATGACGACCTTTGCGACATCCTCTTCACGCATACCGTTGGCGGCGAGGATCTCATCCGTCACATACTCGATGATCGTGTTCTTGGAGACCGCGATCTCCTTGCCGCGCAGATCGGCAGGGGATGTAATCCCCGCCCCATCGGATGCAACGAGATTGTAATTGCCGTCCGTATAGGAAACGGCACGGACATCAAATCCACCGGAACGGGCGAAAATTACAGCCAGCAGGTCAGACACCGCTCCATCGAGATTTCCACTCTGCAGTGCCGCATCACGATCCATTGCGCTCTTGAACGGCTGCAACTCCACCTCGACGCCTTCCTCGGCAAAGTAGCCGCGTTCCGCTGCAATAATGAACGGAATGGAGTCCGTATCGGGCATCAGACCGATGGTCAGCTTCGGGAGCGGCTCGCTCTTCTCCTGCACAGGAGACCCACAGCCTCCCACAAGGAGCAACGTCAGACAAAATAGGCAGGCAAGAATTTTCCTCATTCTGTATTCCCTTCTGTAGGCACTCCGCCGCCGTGTTCCTTCGCCATGTGCTCACACAGATAGCGCAGTGTCCACAGCGTATTGTACGGCGTAATGGATGATTTGTAAGTGATATGTGGAACGCCCGCATCCTCCACGGCACGAAGAACCTGTGTCAGACGCTTCCCCTTCACTGCATCCAGCAGCATCACACGATGCGGAAATGAGAACGCGCCCCCCTCCTGCGCCGCGTGCTTCAAAAAACCTTTGCGGCCAAGGAGATAGCCGACCTTCTCACACCATGCATCCGGCGAAAGGATCTGAACGTCCACCCCCATCGGACGCAGTGCACCCGTAATCAGCGCCGCCTGATCCGCAGGAAACTGATAGAGCAGAACACGCTCCTTGCTGTTCGCCATGGCAAGCCCTCCATCATTTCACAGAGAGACCGCGCATGAGGAGATACGTCACGAGTTCGTCCAGAGAGACTTCCTCTTCGAGCACCTTGCGGTCAAGGGATGCACGCAGGCTCTTGGGCAGACGAACGGTGAGAAATCCATTCATGACAGAGTTTCCCACCTCATTCTTCGGCGTTGCTTCCTTTGCCGCAGGCGCTGCCTTCGCCTTGGCTGCCGTCTTCTTTGTCTCCTTGGGCGCGGATGCCTTTGGTGCCTCTGCCGTGTGTTCTGCCGCGTCTTTCTTCTTCGCCGCAGATGCCGTACGTTTTTTCTGCTCGCGTGCCTTCCCTGCTGTTTCTGCGTTTACTTTTGCATTATTCTTTGCCGTCTTTTCTTCTGTTGCTTTCTTCTTTGCCACGTTCTCCTCCGTCTTCTTCTCCCTCTTTTTACGCGCCGCTTTCTGCTCTTTCTCCGTCGGCGGCGGATATACGAAGAACTCGTTGTATGCGTTGCGCAAGTCCTCACTTGCCTGCTTTGTTCCAATACCGATAATGTACGATGGATCCTCAGCATTCAGCGACTCAGCAATACGTACGAAGTCGGAATCCGTCGTAATGATAAAGTACTTGCGCACCCCCTCCTGATAGAGGATCTGCGCTGAGTCATAGAGAGCGGAATCCAGAGAATTTTTCCCCAGAAAGGTACGGCTGATCTGCCGAAAGGTAAAGTCCGGGGACTCCATGAGCCGATCCCAGCGCTTTTGATCGGGATGTGCCTCCCAATCCGAGACGACGATCATGCGGCATGGCTGGTAACGCTGTGCAATGTCGATGGTATACTGAAGCATTTCAATCGGCGCATTCTCTATGTCGTAGAGGATCGCCACGGTATCGTTGCTCGAATCGAGCATCCTATCTCTCCTCACTCTTCCGCGTCGGAAAACAGACGCCGTGCGCGCTGCGCCAGGAAGGTCGCCTCTCCCTCGAGCACATCCGCCTGTCGCAGATTCGTCTCGGCAGAGCGGATCGTCGCTGCGTTCTTATCCGTCATCCACGCTGCATATCCCTCTGCGTATGCGATATGAAGATCGCAGATCTTGAGACGCAGCTGCTGGAGACTCTGCATCGTACGGGGGACAGAAACAGCACTCAGCTCTTCGCGCCGTTCTTGCCAGTCCGCGAGAACATCCTGCTCCATGATCTGACGTGCCATGTCCCGCGTTGTCTGATTCCCCAGTGCTCCTGCGCCGAGCACACGATAGAGACGCATTTGTGCCGCACTGACGCTCTGATCATGCCGCCGAATGATGGCATCCGTCTCCTCGAGATACTGCTGAACCCGCAGGCGGCGCGCATTGCCCAAGAAGGCTGCATAATCATACAGATTCCGTATCGATACGACCTGCCAATCTCCATCATCCGAAGGAGCAAGGCAAACCTGGAACGTGAAATCCGCATCCGCTTCATCCTGATGCGCGACGACATCGACCACCGCCGTATGTGCTGCCTGATCCACCGTAAGATTTGTCGTCTCACGGAACGAGAGGTCACGCAGACCGATACGGGACAGGATATTCTCTGCGTCCGAACCGTCCTTTGCGGCATCCGCCGGCGGCCAATCGCCCTCCGTCAAATACGTGTGAACCGCATCATTCAGCATTTTGATAAACGCCGGCTTGAGCATCTTTGAAAAATCCGCCAGAGCCGCAGACGTATCATGCGCTCCGCCGAACTCCGTATCCATCGTCCCGGCCATAAAGTCATCATAGCCCATGTCAAGGACATCATCAAGACGCACATAACGCAGAAAGAGCGTCTCATCATGCGTCTCAAAGGCGCGTTCGATTGCGCGAAGCGCATACTCCGGCGTCTTCGTGTAGACGCGAAAATACCAAAAGAGCCCTGCAAGTACCAGCAACACACAGAGCAGTGCGGCACATGCGGCCTTTATTTTCGTGGCATGGCTCATCATCGTTGTTCCCTCTCTCCATCATGGCGGCTCATGGTGTCACATGGTCGATACTGCCGCCGCCCAGCACGGCATCGCCCTCATAGAATACAATGGACTGCCCCGGCGTCACAGCACGCTGTGGCTCGGAAAAATGTACCGCCACAGTACCATCGCCCTGTGGCTCCATCCACGCATTCGCCTCGCGTTTTCCATAGCGTATTTTTGCCCGCACACGACGAGGTTCGTGTGGTGGCCGCGGCAGTGTCCAACTCAGATCGGACGCCGTCAGCGCGCGTGCAAAGACCTCATCTGACGTACCGACAATCACGCGGTTTTCGGCTGCATCCAAAGCGATCACGTAGAGCGGATGCTCTGCCGCAATCCCGAGTCCCCTACGCTGCCCAATGGTATAAAAGGCAATGCCTTCATGGGTGCCGAGGACATGTCCTGTACGATCCGTGATCGCCCCCGTCTGCATCGTCTGCGGTGCGTGCGTACGCAGGTAGGACTTATAGTCGTCACGGGGAACAAAGCAGATCTCTTGACTCTCTGCCTTGTGGGCAACGGGGAGCCCATAGTCCTCCGCCATACGCCGAATCTCGTCCTTGCAATAATCCCCGAGCGGAAAGAGAACATGATCCATCATCTCCTGTGTCAGATGATAGAGCACGTAGGACTGATCCTTCGCCGCGTCAATTCCCTTTCGCAGATGATAGGTTCCATCGTCCGTGCGCGTAATCCGCGCATAATGCCCTGTGGCAATATACTGTGCACCAAGCGCCCGTGTTTTTTCCAGCAGCCCTTCAAACTTAATATGGCGATTGCACGCAATACACGGATTCGGTGTGCGCCCACGCGCATACTCCTGCGTAAAATAGTCAATCACCAGCCGCTGAAACGGCTCGGTGAAGTCCATCACATAGTGCGGAATCCCCAAAATATCTGCGACACGGCGCGCATCGTCCACACTCGAGAGAGCACAACAGCTACGCCCATCGGGGTCGGCGTCGCGCGCCTCTTCCGAGAGACGCATCGTCACACCGACGACTTCATATCCCTGCTCCTGAAGCAGTGCAGCCGTAACCGAGCTGTCCACACCTCCGCTCATCGCGACGACAACACGTTGTTTCTCCATCCTTTGCCCCACCACGAAATTCAATCAAATGTGAATTTAGTATAGCATTCGCATTCCGAAAATACAAGATATTGTATTTGTGAACGAAGGGCTACACAAACGTATTCTTTTTTGATAAAATTAAAAAGAAAAAAGGGGAGGTGAAATATGGGCGTCATCGGGGTAATCGCCGAATACAATCCATTCCATCACGGACATGCCTGGCAGCTTCGTGAACTGCGCCGGAGATTCCCCTCTGTGGACGGCATTATCGTCGTCATGAGCGGCAGCATAACGCAGCGTGGAACGCCTGCCGTTCTCGACAAGTGGACACGGGCAGGGCACGCCGTCGACGGTGGTGCTGACCTCGTACTTGAGCTTCCCTTTGTCTTTGCCTGCCGCAGCGCACAGGACTTTGCACGCGGCGGCGTCTCCCTCCTCATGCAGCTCGGCGTCGTCAGTCACCTTGCCTTCGGCACAGAGGCTGCGGACATTGCCCCACTCGAACGAGCTGCACGGGAAATTGACACAGAAAAAATCCAGCACAGGATTGCGCATGGGCTCTCCATGGGGCTGTCCTACGCGGCGGCACTCTCCTCTGCCCTAGCGGAGCAGCTTGGCATCGCAGAAAGTATCCTGCGTACACCGAACAATATTCTCGGCATGGAGTACCTGCGCGCACTCCATGCCGAGGATGCTGACATCACGCCGCTTGCCCTGCCGCGCAAAACAGCGGAGCACGGAGAGACACGGCTGCGCAGCGGCATCACCAGTGCATCCTCCATCCGCACAGCACTGGGGCAGGATGTTCCCCCATGGGAGCATATCGCAGCGTGTGTCATGCCAAATGTGCTTGGTGATCTGCGTCGTACCCATCCGCACGCACTCCCCTCTCAGGGAGAACTGCTGCGTCTCCTGCGCTATGAGATCCTCACCATGGCGGACACAGAGCTCCGCAGCATCTACGGCATCTCCGAGGGGATCGAAAACCGTCTGGTACGTGCACTGCGTATGGCAGAGACCTACGAAGAGCTGCTGACACATGCATCAGCCAAGCGCTATCCAAAGAGCCGCATCGGACGTCTCGCCATCCACCTCCTGCTCCGGCTGCAAAAAGTGCAGACAGAGGACTTTGACCATGCCGGCTGTCTCTACATCCGTCCATTGGTATTTAATGAAAGAGGAAAAATACTGCTGCGGCGCATCAAAAAAAATTCTCCACTTCCGATCATCACGCGTACGGCAGAAGTTTTGTCGAGTGACGCGCGTGCGCGCTCCCCTGCAAAGCTGTCTCTGCTGCAGCAAATGCTTGCCTTCGATACGCGCGCCACAGAGCTGCGTATGTTGACACTGCCGCAGCAACACGGCAGTGCGTTCGGCACAGATTTTCTCTCCTCACCGATCTATCATAAATGAGTTACAGAAAGGACTATGTTCTATGGCACCACAAGTTAATCTTTCCAACTTGCTCACCCTGCATAATTTGCGCATGGATCCTGTTCTCGCCGCACTGGAGGACGCCATAATGTACGGAGATGAGGGCGCAGAGGAGCGTAGTGAATGCTGCGCTGCGCTGATTGCTGCTGCAGAGAATCTCGGTCTGCGCGGAAATCTGCTGCCGCGTTACCTTCTTCACAGCATTACGCACACACCAAATATTGTCTCGGAGACAATGGAGCGGACGGGACTGCCGCCAGGAAGTAGCCTGCGCCATATCTTCCATCAGGATATTGCTTTGCTGTATCCGATCTTCACACTTCCGACCAGTGCATTTTTGAGGACTGAGGCGCTGGACGACTATGAGCCAACGAAAAATGTCTATGATAAGACAGAGGACTTCATCCTTCCGTTGCTCGATGCAGCAAAGACGACGGAGGACTACGCCGAGGCATTATTAACATTCTACGCCCGCTATGGCTGCGGAGATATGGCATCCTATTCCGTGTTCCGCTGGGACAGTGCGGCGCATCACATCTGCGGCATAGATCACTTTGAGCGTCCGCGTATGAAGGACATCATCGGGTATCAGCACCAGAAGGAGCTGCTCATCCGCAACACACGCGCCTTCGTCCTCGGCAAGCCATCCAATCATGTACTCCTCGTTGGGGCACGCGGTACAGGAAAATCCTCTGCGGTTAAAGCTCTGGTCAGTGAATACGAAGACAGCATACGTCTTGTACAGGTGACCAAAGATCAGCTGCGTGATCTGCCCGCAATCATGAATGAACTGCGTCGCTACGCGGGACGAAAGTTTATCATCTTTCTAGACGATCTGTCCTTCGAGGACTCTGACACGGAGTTCAAGGCGGTCAAATCTGCCATCGAAGGAAGTGTATCGTCCTGCCCGTCCAATGTACGCATCTATGCGACGTCCAATCGCCGTCACCTCATTCGTGAAACATGGCGTGAGCGCGAGCAGGATGAGGTATATCGCGACGACAGCATCAACGAAACGATTTCCCTCTCGGATCGCTTTGGTCTTATCATCCAGTACCATACGCCGGATCAGGAGGAATATCTGGCGATCATCGACCACATGCTCACACAAAAAGGCATCCACCTGACACCCGAGGAGCTGCGCATCGCTGGACTTCGTTGGGAGATGACGCACAGCGGGCGCAGTGGACGCACGGCTCAGCAATTTGTTGCCTACTATTTAGGGAACAACGAATAATATGAAGTGGCTCAACAATACACGGAGAGTGCCAGCGGAACGGTCTTCACACACAGCGGAAGACGCGGTCCGCATTCCCCGTCCACATCGCTAAAGAGCTGTGCATCCGTTGTAAGCTCAAATGACCGCGCACGTATGTGCAGGATATTGTCCCGCTCCGATACCGACTTTCCGGCAAACAGGTCTGCCGCCACAGACATAAACTGTGGCAGACCTGTTTTTTTTACGGCAAGGAGGTCGAGCATCCCGTCATTGATCGCAATATCGCTGCCGATCTGCTTCATCCCAGCCACTACAGGGCTGTTGGCAATGACGAACAGGAAAATTTCTTCCTCATAGTGCTCACCATCCGCCGTGATGCGCACCGGAAATGAATGCAGGCGCGGAAGCTCCCCGATCCCCTTCAGATAGTAGGCGATTCTGCCAAGTGCATTCTTGTAGGCCGACTTCACCTCATGGGCGATCCCTGTCAGAACACCGGCACTGAGGACGTTGACAAAATAGCGTCCATGCCCTTCCAAAACCCCCAGATCGACGCGGCGCGACTCATCCGCCGCGATGCGCTCCGCATAGGATTCCCAATCCCCTCCGATCCCAAGGTGTGTAGCAAAATCATTTGATGTGCCACTGCCTAAGATGCCGAGCGGTATGTCGATCTTGGCATCCTGCAGTGCATTCACTACTGCGTGTACCGTTCCATCACCGCCCGCTGCCAGTACGCCGGCAGGGGCAATCTCACAGAGAAACTGGCTGAGCTGATCCTGTCCGTTCCCACGCGTGCGATAGGGGCAAAGCATGATATCGTGATGCTGAAAAAGCTCGATCAGCATATCCAGCTTACCCTTGAAGAGAGCATGTCCCGAGACCGGATTGTAGATCAATGCCATTTTCTTCATGCCTTATACACCCCAATCCGCTGTAAAAATCGGATGCCGACTGTACCGACCATCGGCAGACGGCGCAGATCCTCCTCGATCAGGCCGCGCAGCAGGATCATCGCCGCCACATAAACGAAGCAGCCGAAGAACACCGCACCAAAGGTAGAGATCGCTGCAATCCCCCACCATGCCAGTGTCCATGCGTAGAAGAAATGGACGGCACATGCCATAATTCCGGCAGAACATATCGTTTTGATGAGCTGGAGAAGCTCGATACGATAGCCGATGAAACGGTAGATAAAGTAAAGATTGATGATCGCCGCGACACCCATATCTGCCGCCGTCGCCCATGCCGCGCCCATGATGCCGAGCCATGGGATCGCCGTCAGATGCCAGTTTAGAAAAATCTTTGCCGCCGCTGCGAGCACCATGTTCACCATGGGGATGGTCGGATGACCAAGTCCCTGCAAAATCCCCGTTGAGACCTGATGCAGACCGAGCAGGATGATGCTCACCGCCGAGATCATGACCGCAGGCCCCGCTCCCGGTGCATTGTAGATCAGCGAAGAAATTGGCGTCGCCAAAATAAACACAATGACAAAGGCGGGAAAACAGACGAAATTCGAAATGCGCACGGATGCCGCTGTCTGATCGTAGACGCGCGCCTGATCGCCAAGCACGCGTGACTCCGAGATGGCGGGCACAATACTCATCGCCATGGATGCGGTCAGTATCGTCGCCAGATTGACGAGCGGAACGGCCATGCCGTTCAGATAACCGAAAAGCTCCGTCGCCTCACTGATGCTGTAGCCTGCTGCCTCAAGACGCTGCGGAACAATCATCAGATCCAGATTCGAGACCACGGGCAGCATAATGCTCGCCGCCGAGACCGGAAGTGCCAGCTTAAAAATACGATGAATGATCGAAAGCCGCGTCTCGTAAGGAACATTCGGCAGAGGTTTCAGCTCTGTCCCGTAATCACGAGCAATATCCCGCTCCAGTTTGATATGGAAGTAGACGAGAACAATGAGCCCCGTCACCGCTCCTGCGAAAGCCCCGAGTGACGCGCCGGCGGCTGCGTAGTCCAGCCCCCATGGCATGAGAAGACTCGCGAGGACAATCATGGTCACCACGCGGAAAATCTGCTCTACGATCTGCGACACCGCCGTCGGTGTCATGCGCTGCCATCCCTGCAAATACCCACGGGAACTGGCGAGCAGGGTCACGAAAAAGACCGTCGGGGCAAGCACCACCACAGCCTTGTAGGCACGCGCATCACGAATCAGCTGCCACTCGATCAGCCAGTCTGCCGCCAAATAGGTCAAAATCGAAAAGAGCAGTCCTGTCAGCACCATGAGCATCATAGAGATGCGAAACACACGCTTCGCTCCGTAGATATCCTTGAGTGCGACGCGTTCCGCCGTAATAATCGAAATCGCTACCGGGACACCGGCCTGCGAGACCGTCATGGCAAAAAAATAAATGGGGAACGCCATCTGGTAGAGACCAATACCTTCGCCGCCCAGAATACGGGAGACGAAGATCCAGTTCAGCGACCCGATCACCTTAACCACAAAACCTGCGATGGTCAGAACAAAAGTACCCTTGAGAAAGGATTCTCCTTTGCTATTCTTCCCTTCCGCAACATTCATCTCACTAATGAGAAACACCGCCTCAACTACTAATTATGAGAATAATATCGATTGAATTATATCATGAACTGCCTCCACTATCAATGGACTTCACTCACACGGACAGATGTTTCAAACCACAAAAAGACCTCACACGATACAGTCGCATGAGGTCTTTGAGAAAAATTATTTTCGTGCTTTTTTGACTGCGGCAAACGCCTTCTCCGAAGCGGCAATCGTATGCTCAATGTCTTTGTCTGTATGCGCTCCCGACATGAATACCGTTTCAAACTGGGACGGGGCAAGATACACTCCCTCGTCGAGCATCGTCTCAAACCAGATGCGGAAGGCATCCTGATCAGCGGCAGCGGCATCCTCATAGTTATAGACATCACGATCAATAAAGAAGATACCGAACATCGAGCCCGCCTGATGCGCGCATATCGGCACGCCTGCCTCCTTCGCCGTACGCTGCCAGCCAAGCAGGAGATTCTTCGTCTTGATAGTCAGTTCACGGCTGTAATCCGCCTTGCCTTCTTCGGGGTCTGCCGTGATGAGCTTCAGCGTCTCAATGCCCGCCGTCATGGCAAGCGGATTGCCCGAGAGTGTGCCCGCCTGATAGACGGGACCCGAGGGGGAAATCTGCTCCATGATCTCACGGCGTCCACCGTATGCCGCAACGGGCAGACCGCCACCGATGATCTTGCCGAGACAGGTGAGATCGGGGCGAATGCCATAGGCAGCCTGCGCGCCACCCAAGGACGCACGGAAGCCGCACATCACCTCATCAAAGATGAGAAGCGTGCCGTGCTGCTCGGTCAGCTCACGCAGCAGGGAGAGATAGCCCTGACGCGGCAGCACCAGCCCCATATTTCCCGCAACTGGCTCAACGATGACGGCGGCAATATGATCGCCCTCACGCTCCATCACATCGCGGATGGCAGCCTCATCGTTGTACGGAACAGCAATCGTGTCCGCCGCTGTCCCCTTCGTCACACCGGGAGAACTCGGGACGCCGAAGGTCGCCATGCCTGAGCCTGCGCTGACGAGAAGGCTGTCGTTATGCCCGTGGTAGCATCCGATGAACTTGACGATTTTATCTCGTCCGGTATAGCCGCGTGCCAGTCGCAGTGCACTCATCGTCGCCTCAGTTCCTGAGTTGA
Source organism: Selenomonas sp. (assembly GCA_015265235.1). GTDB lineage: Bacteria > Bacillota > Negativicutes > Selenomonadales > Selenomonadaceae > Centipeda. The sequence continues at coordinate 25,356 of JABZYJ010000012.1, forward strand.
CCATGCGGATGCATTCAATGGTCGGATAGACCGACTGAACGAGCTTAGCCAGCTCCGTCTCCATGAGCGTCGGTGCACCGTAGCTCGTCCCACGCGCCACCGTCTCCTGCAGAGCCTTCACCACCTGCGGATGCGCGTGCCCGACGATCATCGGCCCCCATGATCCCACGTAGTCGATGTAGGAGTTCCCGTCAATATCGTAGATATACGCCCCCTCTGCACGTGCAATAAAGAGCGGATTGCCTCCCACATTGGCAAACGAACGGACGGGACTGTTGACCCCGCCGGGCATATACTGTTTTGCCTCGTCAAAGGCAGCCCTTGATTTTTCGGTATGGCGCATATAGTTCCCTCCTTATCCGTTCATCCAGTCAGCAGCATCCAAGGCATGATAGGTGATGATGATCTTTGCGCCGGCACGCTTCATGCCTGTCAGTGTCTCCAGAACAATCCGCTGCTCATCAATCCAGCCGTTTGCTGCCGCCGCCTTGACCATGGCGTACTCGCCGCTGACATTGTAGACGGCAATGGGGCGATCTGTCACCTCATAGACACGGCGTACCACATCGAGATAGGCAAGAGCCGGCTTTACCATGATGATGTCAGCGCCCTCTTCCACATCCAATGCAGTCTCTTTCAGTGCCTCACGGACATTCGCCGGATCCATCTGATACTGCCTGCGGTCACCGAAGGCGGGCGTGCTATCCGCCGCATCGCGAAAAGGTCCATAGTATCCCGAGGCATACTTTACTGCGTAGCTCATAATGGAGGTGTTCTCAAATTTATTTTCGTCAAGAGCCTCGCGGATGGCGGCGATGCGTCCATCCATCATATCAGACGGTGCAACGATGTCTGCCCCCGCCTTCGCCTGACTTACGGCAACCTTCTGCAGGAGTGCGAGTGTCCTGTCATTATCGACATAGTGTCCTGTGAGATGTCCACAGTGTCCATGCGTCGTATACTGACAAAGGCATACATCGCCAACGACCAGCAGGTCAGGAACAGCATCCTTGATCGCAGCGATCGCGCGCTGGACAGGACTCTCCATATCCCATGCAGCGCTGCCGTCCTCGTCCTTATAAGCAGGAAGGCCGAACACCTCGACGGCGCGAATTCCACGCGCTGCGATCTCGTGTGCGAGCGCTGCGACCTGATCCACAGAGTAGTGGAAACACCCCGGCATACTCGGGATCTCTTCTTTGATCTTCTCTCCGGGAACAACAAAGATCGGATAGACAAAATCGCGCACCGACAGCTCTGTCTCACGCACAAGATCGCGCATTCCAGACGAGATGCGCAGACGGCGCGGACGAAGTTTTTGATAAATCATTGTGAGTATCTCCTATTCCTGAACGAGATGACTAAGTGACATCTAAACCTTCTCAATCACACCAAATTATTTCAAGGATGCTCTTCTTCCAAAGAAAAGCGTGAGCCACATCGCATACAAAGCCATTCCTTTTCCCACGCTGCATAGTCCAACTCGTACTGTTTTTCTGCAGCTGCATTTTGCTCAGCTATTTCAAGATTCTTCTTCTTTTTTCTTCGATGTCCCCATATAG
>JABZYJ010000130.1 GCA_015265235.1 Selenomonas sp.
AACCTCATCGGTGCATTCTACCAGCCCGACGCCGTCATCATGGATCTCGACCGCCTGCGGACACTGCCTGCGCGCGAGATCGCGACGGGGCTCGGGGAGATCATCAAGTACGGCGTCATTGCGGATGCGGAGTTCTTCGCATGGCTGGAGCAGCATCGTGACGATGTGCTCGCCCTCACTCCCGCAGCGGCATCTCACATGATCGCGCGCTCCTGCGAAATCAAGGCGGACGTCGTCCGTCAGGATGAGCGCGAGGGCGGCCTGCGCCGCATCCTGAACTTCGGACATACCATCGCCCATGCGATTGAGAAGGAAACGGGCTACACGCGCTACCGCCACGGCGAGGCAGTCGCCATCGGCATGATCGGCGCGGCGCGCATCAGTACGGCGATGGGGCTCCTTCCTGCGGAGACGTGTGCACGTATTGAGCGGCTGATCGCCGCGATGGGGCTGCCCTGCTCTGTCGAGGGCGCGTCGCCGGATGCGATGTACACGGATCTCTTTCATGACAAAAAGACTGTGGGCGGGCGGATTCACTGGGTGCTCGCCGAGGACATCGGCAGGGTATGTGTGCGCAGCGATGTACCCGAGGAGATCGTTCGCGAAAATATTTTAGGACTTTTTACCCCCCCCCGCTATTAAGAAAAGCATGCAATGAAACGAAACAATAGATAGGAGGTGACGGATGTATGAAGCGAAGCGTGATGTTTTTTCTGTCCATTGCACTATTTGTGCTGGTTCTGGGCGTTGGGAGCAGTGCGTCGGCAGAGGAGGAAACGCTGACGTGGGAATACTGGCAGGAGAATACCCTTGACACCAACGTCAAGGCGATGAAGGCGCCGCCCTCCTTTTCTCCGAGTGATGGGACGTGGGTGCCGTTCGACCCTCGTGAGGGTGCCTCCGTTCCCGAGGGAACGCGCAGCGCATGGCTGCGCGTCCATGTCCCGGCGGATACGCGGAGCGATGAGAGCTTCTTCTTCTCGACCATTGATCAGTCCGTCCGTGTCTATCTGGATGGATCGACCATCTATCGCTATGGGAGCAGTGACCCGCAGCTGGAGAAGTACGGACGCAAGTGGCATCTTGTCAATCTGCCCGCATGGGCGGCAGGACGGGAGCTTATCGTCCGTGTGACCGCAGACAATCCGTGGGTACTCACGCAGCTCAACCGCGTGCATATCGATAAAGAATCCGAACTCATCAAGCGGCTTTTTATTTATGACTTTCCGTATGTCGCGGGGCTGACGGCGATTGCCATCTTTATGATGGTGATCAGTGTCTACTTTGTCGTCGATGCGGCGCGGCGCGGCATCTATCTGCGTCTCATGCTCTTCTTGACGACGTTCTTTGTCTGGATGTTCAGCTCCTCGAACCTCATCTTCATGTGGTTGGATTGGCCGGTTTTTTGGTGGCGCACAGAGCTGATCTCGTCCTACCTGCTGCCCGTTGCGGGCAGCATCCTCCTCGTTGAGATCGTGAACCGGCAGTACCGCTCGTGGATCATGCGCCTGAACAACATCTTCGTCGTGCTCCTCGTGGTCGGTGTCATCGTAGAGATGATGGGGCAGTTCGGCCTCTACATGATGCAGTTCCCCTATGTGCCGGGACTCGCCGTCTGGGGCAGCTATGTCGCATACGCACTCTGGAAGTCGAGCAAGGCAGGCAACAAGCACGCCGCAGCGCTCCTGATCGCCCTGCTCATCATCGTGCCGCTCGGCATCATCGACGCACTCGCATTCCAGTACCGACTCTACGATGGGCAGACCTTCTTTACACCGTTCAGCATCTACACCATCGGCTTCTTCGTCATCCAGCTCATCCTTGACCGTGCGGAGGCGGAGCGCCAGCTTCTAGAGCATGCTTCGACGCTCGAAGAGGAGGTTCAGGAAGTCAAAAAGCGCATGGAGATCGACCCGCTCACGGGCATCTACAACCGCAACCGATTCCCGTCCGCGATGCGCGACTTCACGAAGATCGCACGGGATACGGGCGAGCCGCTCTCCCTCGTCATGTTCGATATCGATCACTTTAAGTCGATCAACGACACGTATGGACACGATGCGGGCGACGAGGTGCTCTATGGCTTCTCACAGAAGATCCTCTCCTTCCTCGATCGACGCCACGTCCTCATCCGCTGGGGCGGGGAGGAGTTCATCCTGCTCTGCCTGCACTATGACGGAGATCAGGCGAAGGCATTTGCCGATCAGATTCGTGAGGGCGTCGCTGAGACACGCCTCCTGCCGGAGCGTCAGGTGACGTGCAGCGGCGGTGTCGGCGTCTGGAACGGATCGAGCGACGATACGACGACGCTGGTCAAGCGTGCAGATACCGCGCTCTACGAGTCAAAGGAAAATGGGCGCAACCGCATCACGTGTGAGCCGGACTGGCAGAAGCACATGCCGCCGCGCCGCCCGAAGGAGAAGGCGCACGACAAGGAGGAGCGGGGAGAGTCCGCGAAGAACAACGTCGTCGATCTGCGGCGGCGCTGAAAAATTTTTCTTGCACAGACCTTCATCTTGTGATATAGTCACTGGGTATGTGTGTGGGCGGTCCGCTGGGCGACAAAGGGTCGCGTATGAACGCCCGGATCGAAGGAGGAAAACCTATGAACATCATCGAAGTCCTGGAGAAGGAACAGCTCCGCTCCGACATCCCGCAGTTCGCACCGGGCGATACCGTGCGCGTCCATGCCCGCATCGTCGAGGGCACGCGCGAGCGTATCCAGGTGTTCGAGGGCGTTGTGATCGCCCGTCAGGGCACGGGTGTCCGCGAGACATTCACCGTGCGCCGCATCGCATCGGGCGTCGGCGTCGAGCGTCTCTTCCCCGTGCATTCCCCGCGTATCGCCAAGATCGAGGTGACGCGCCGCGGCATCGTCCGCCGCGCCAAGCTCTACTATCTGCGCGGTCTCACGGGCAAGGCAGCTCGTATTCGGGAAAAACGCTAATCGATGGAAGATGGGGACTGCTGCGGCAGTCCCTATTTTTCGCGTTTCTTTCATCTTTTTTCTTAGGAATCACAGATAAGATGAACTCCGTCAGAGCGGTGTAGATTTTATCCGTGCTTCCCGTATGGCTGGGAGGAGGCCTCTATGGAACAGGAAACATCAACGGCGTCCGAGATCAAGGACTGGATTGTCTCCATCGTCGTCGCCGTTGCTCTTGCGATGTTCATTCGCACCTTTATCGTCGAACTCTATGTTGTTGACGGACCGTCGATGCGCCCGACGCTTGAGTCGGAGCAGCGCCTTGTCGTCAACAAGTTCATCTATCGGTTCCATCCGCCCGAGAAGGGGGACGTACTCGTCTTTCAGTACCCGCGCGATCCGAGCCGCGACTTCATCAAGCGCGTGATCGCCGTGCCGGGGGATACGATCGAGATCCGCGAGGGGCGCGTGCTCGTCAACGATCAGCTGCTCACAGAGGACTATATCCTCGAAAAGACGCGGAGCGAGTACCCGAAGGCGACGGTTCCCGAGGGGCATATCTTCGTCATGGGAGACAACCGCAACAACTCCGAGGACAGCCGCTTTGCCGATGTGGGATTCGTTCCGTACGATCTCATCAAGGGGAAGGCAATGCTCGTATTCTGGCCGATTTCGGCGTATAAGACGCTCTGACGGAGGACGACGCGATGCGCTTTGTATCATGGAATGTCAACGGCCTGCGTGCCGCCCTCAAGAAGGGCTTCATGGAGGCGTTCAAGGAGCTCGACGCGGATGCCTTCTGCCTGCAGGAGACGAAGATGCAGGAGGGGCAGGCGATCCTCGATCTGCCCGGCTACGAGCAGTATTTTTACAGTGCGGAGAAAAAGGGCTATTCGGGTACGGCGATCTTTACACGCGTGAAACCCCTCTCCGTGACGTACGGCATCGGCACCCCCGAGCACGATCACGAGGGGCGCGTCATCACGATGGAGCTCGACGACGTCTATCTCGTCACGGTCTACACGCCGAACGCAAAGCGCGCACTCGAGCGACTCGACTACCGCATGACGTGGGAGGATGCGTTTCGCGCATTCCTGCTCGATCTGCGTGCGAAAAAGCCCGTCGTCGTCTGCGGCGACCTCAACGTTGCGCATACGGAGATCGACCTCAAGAATCCGAAGAGCAACCGCCGCAACGCGGGTTTTACGGACGAGGAGCGCGGCAAGTTCACGGAGCTGCTCGATGCGGGCTTTGTCGATACGTTCCGCGCGCTCTATCCCGACCTCACGGGGGCGTATACGTGGTGGTCGTATCTGCGCCATGCGCGCGAGACGAATGCGGGGTGGCGCATCGACTACTTCCTCGTCTCCGAGGAGCTGCGTGACCGCATCGCGGCGGCGGAGATTCATGCGGGTGTATTCGGGAGCGATCACTGCCCCGTATCACTGACACTAAAGTAAGGGAGATTTATGGGAGCTCTGAAAGAAGAACTCGACCGCGAGATCGCGAAGCGACGCACCTTTGCCATCATCTCGCATCCGGACGCGGGCAAGACGACGCTCACCGAGAAGCTGCTGCTCTACGGTGGGGCAATCCATCTCGCGGGCTCGATCAAGTCGCGCAAGACGCAGCGTCATGCCGTCTCCGACTGGATGGAGATCGAAAAACAGCGCGGCATCTCGGTCACGTCCTCTGTGCTGCAGTTCGACTATGACGGCTATCGGATCAATATCCTCGATACGCCGGGCCATCAGGACTTCAGTGAGGACACGTACCGCACGCTGATGGCGGTGGACAGCGCCGTCATGATCATCGACGCGGCAAAGGGCGTCGAGGCGCAGACGCGCAAACTCTTCCGCGTCTGTCGGCAGCGCGGCATCCCCATCTTTACCTTTGTCAACAAGCTCGACCGCTTCGGCAAGGCTCCGCTCGATCTCATGGACGAGCTCGAGAACGTACTCGGCATCCGCTCCTACCCGATGAACTGGCCGATCGGGACGGACGGCACGTATCGCGGCGTCTATGACCGCGAGAAGAATCGCATCGAGCTCTTTGCCGAGGACACGAGCCACGGGCAGGAGACGCGCGTCTCCGAGGTGTTTGCGATGGATGATCCTGCGTGGAAGGAGCGCGTCGGCGCGGAGGCCGCCGCCGCCCTTGCGGACGACATCGAGCTGCTGCGCGACGCAGGCGAGGCATTTGACCGAGCGGCGATTGATGCGGGAGAGCTGACGCCGATGTTCTTCGGCTCTGCGATGACGAATTTCGGCGTGCAGAACTTCCTTGAGGAGTACATCCGTCTCGCGCCGACCCCCGCACCGCGCA
>JABZYJ010000131.1 GCA_015265235.1 Selenomonas sp.
GTTCTGTGCCGCGCGGATCCAGCGGTCAGGGATGCCCGCCTCCTGCGCCGCCTTCACCGTTGCAGGGTCGTTCGGATCGCAGAGCGCATCGAGGTACGCCTTGTAGATGTCCTTCGGGTCGGGGGTCGATGCCGCCGCCTTCACCTTGTCCGCATCGTAGAGCAGCACGCCGAGATAGCGCATGCGTCCGACGCAGCCGTCACTGCAGACGGTCGGCAGTCCGTTCTCCAGGCGCGGGAAACAGAACACGCACTTCTCCGCCTTGTTCGTCTCCCAGTTGTAGTAGATCTTCTTGTACGGGCACGCGGGGACGCAGTGGCGCCAGCCGCGGCAGCCGTCCTGCGAGATCAGCACCACGCCGTCCTCGTCGCGCTTGTAGATCGCGCCCGAGGGGCACGCCGCGACGCAGGCGGGGTTGAGGCAGTGGTTGCAGAGACGCGGCAGATGCTTCATGAAGATGTCGTGGAACTCGAGCGTGATCTCCTGTCCGATCTTGCCGAGGTTGTAGTCCTTGCGTGCGGACTGTCCGTCAGCGAGATCGTCCTCCCAGTTCGGGCCCCACTTGATCTCCATGCGCTTCTGCGTGATGAGCGAGCGCGGACGCGCCACGGGCTGGTGGTTGCGCCGCTTCGTGTGGATCAGCGTCTCATAGTCGTACGTCCACGGCTCATAGTAGTCGTCCATCTCGGGCTGCTGCGGATGGTAAAAGAGCTTTGCGAGGCGCGAGATCTTGCCGCCGGTCTTGAGGCTCAGCTCGCCGTCCTTCAGCTCCCAGCCGCCCTTCCATTTTTCCTGATTCTCCCACTGCTTCGGATAGCCGATGCCGGGTTTTGTCTCGACGTTGTTGAAATACATATACTCCGCGCCGCGCCGGTTCGTCCAGACGTTCTTGCACAGGATGGAGCACGTATGACAGCCAATGCACTTGTCGAGATTCATGACCATCGCGATCTGTGCTTTAATCTTCAAGCCAATCTACCTCCTCCATGCGCCGCACGACGACATACGAGTCGCGCTGGTTGCCCGTCGGGCCATAGTAGTTAAATCCATAGCTGAGCTGCCCGTAGCCGCCGATGAGGTGGGTGGGCTTCATGTGAATGTGCGTCGGGGTGTTGTGCGTTCCCGCGCGCGTCCCGGAGAGCTTCGAGCCCGGCACGTTGATGTGGCGATCCTGCGCGTGGTGCATAAATACTGCGCCCTGCGGGATGCGCGGCGAGACGACGACGCGCGAGGCGACGACGCCGTTGCGGTTGTAAAGCTCGATCCAGTCGTTGTCCTTTACGCCGATCTCGGCTGCGTCCTTCTCGCTCATCCAGACGCTCTGTCCGCCGCGGAACATCGTGAGCATCTGCTGCGCATCGAAGTACATGCTGTGCGTGCTCCACTTGTTGTGCGGCGTGAGATACTTCAGCGTGATCTCCTTCTGCGAACCGTTCAGCGACCTATTCATCGGGCGGAAATCGAGGATCGGACGGTAGACCGCCTGTGCCTCGCCGAACTCACGCATGACCTCGTGATCCATGTAGAAATGCTGGCGTCCCGTCAGCGTGCGGAACGGAATCAGCTCCTCCACATTGTTCGTAAAGGGCGTGTAGCGGCGGTTCTGATTGCTGCCCGTAAAGGTCGGCGCCGTGATCGTCTCACGCGGCTGCGCAATGACCTGATCGTAGGTAAAGCGCTCCTCCTCGCGATCCTTCGCGAGCTTCGTGAGGTTCGAAAGTCCCGTGCGCTTTTCGACCGCCGCCCATGCGCGGACAGCCGTCCTGCCGCAGGTCGTCGGCGACATGCCGAGCACGGCGTCGATCGCCTGCCGTGCCTCGTAGATCGAGGGACAGCCATAGGACACGTAGTCCTTGTTGTCGATGATGCCGTTGCGCTGGCGGATCTCCTCGTAGTCCTCCGCCGCGTCCCACGTATTGCCGTGGCTCGCCGTCTTGCCGCCCGCATTCGGGCCGAGCGCGATCCACTTCTCATAGAGTTTCGTGTAGTCGATCGTGTTCGCGGCGATGTTCGGCATCGTCTTGCCGGGAATCGGCTCGCACTCACCCTTTTTCCAGTCGCGCACGACGCCGTCCGGCTGTGCGAGCTCTGCCTCGCTGTCGTGCCCAAGCGGGGTCGCGGCGATGTGCGTGTATGGGGTGAGTCCTGCGTCCTTTGCGACGGCGGAGACTGCCTGTGCGAGCGTGCGGTAGATGTCCCAGTCCGTCCGCGACTCCCAGAGCGGATCGACCGCCGGCTGGAACGGATGGACGAAGGGGTGCATATCCGTCGAGGAGAGGTCGGTCTTCTCGTACCACGTCGCCGTCGGCAGGACGACGTCGGAGTAGAGCGCGTTGCCCGCCATGCGAAAATCGAGCGCGACGAGGAGGTCGAGCTTGCCGTCGAGCGCACCGCCCGGCTTTTCGAGCTCTGCCTTCTCACGCCACTTGACCTCCTGCGGACGGACGGCGGCATCCTCCTCTTGGAAGATGCTGTTCTCCGTGCCGAGGAGATATTTCAGGAAGTAGTCGTTGCCCTTCGCGGACGAGCCGAGGAGGTTGCAGCGCCAGACAAAGAGGTTGCGCGGGAAGTTCTGAGGTGCATCGGGATCTGCCCACGCGAAGTCGAGGCTGCCGTCCTTCAGGCTCTTCACGACATACTGCTTGATGCCGTCCGCGCCCTCGTAGCCCGCCGTCTTTGCGTCTGCGGCGATCTGGTTCGAGCCGCGGTTGAACGTCGGATAGGCGGGTGCCCAGCCGAGACGTGCCGCGAGCAGGGCGTAGTCCGCCGGATGCGTATAGCGTGCCGTCTCGTTTGCCGCCGCGAGCGCGTCCGTCTGGATCTCGTCGCTGCGCCACTGATCAGTCGCGAAATAGTAGAACGACGTGGAATTCAGCATCTTCGGCGGGGCCTGCCAGTCGGAGCCCGACATGATGCGCGCCCAGCCCTCGTTCGGACGGAGCTTCTCCTGCCCGACGTAGTGTGCCCAGCCGCCGCCGTTGCGTCCCTCGCAGCCCGTAAAGAGCAGGAGGTTGATGATCGTGCGGTAGACGATGTCGGCGTGGAACCAGTGGTTGATGCCGCCGCCCATGATGATCATCGTGCGCCCGTTCGTCTTGATCGCGTTGTCTGCGATCTCGCGCGCCGTCTTGATGACGAGCTCGGGCGCGATTCCCGTGTACTTCTCCTGCCATGCGGGCGTATAGGGTGTGTCGTCCTCATAGGAGCCCGCACTCTCGCCGCCGATGCCGCGGTCAATCGCGTAGTTCGCGAGCGTCAGATCGTAGACCGTCGTGACGAGCACCTCGCCGTCTGCGGTCTGGATGCTGCGCACGGGGAGTGCGCGCGTCAGCGTGCGCTTTTCGCGGTCGTTGCCGAAGTACGGCAGCTCGACCTCCACCGTCCCGGTCTTATCGTCCCAGACGGAAAGACGCGGGCAGATCTCCGCGCCCGTGTCGCGGTTCTCCTCGCGGATGTTCCATTTCTCCTGATCGCTCCAGCGCTCGGCGAGTGTGCCGTTCGGGATGACGATCTCGCCCGTCACATCGTCCACGACGTAGTAGCGGAAATCAGCGTGCTTCTCGTCGCGTCCCATGTCGCGCGAGGAGAGCATGCGCCCCGGGATATACGTGCCGTCCGCGCGCTTTTCGACGCGCACGAGGAACGGGAAGTCCGTGTATTTCCGCGTGTACTCGAGGAAGAACGGAACGGTCTTGTCGACGTAGTATTCCTTCAGGATCACGTGTCCCATCGCCATGGCGAGGGCAGAGTCACTGCCGACCTTCAGCGAGATCCACGTATCCGCGAACATCGACGACTCGGCGTAGTCGGGCGCGATGGAGACGACCTTCGTCCCCTTGTAGCGCACCTCGGACATAAAATGTGCGTCCGGCGTACGCGTCAGCGGCACGTTCGAGCCCCATGTGATGAGGTAGCCCGCGTTGTACCAGTCGCTTGACTCGGGCACGTCCGTCTGCTCGCCCCAGATCTGCGGGCTCGCCGGCGGGAGATCGGCGTACCAGTCGTAGAATGAAAGTCCTACGCCGCCCATCAGCTGGACGAAACGGATGCCCGCCGCATAGCTCAGCATCGACATCGCCGGGATAACGGAGAAGCCGAAGATACGGTCGGAGCCGTAGGTGTACGCCGTGTAGAGCACGGAGGCAGCGATCAGCTCGCTGACCTCCTCCCAGTTGGAGCGCACAAAGCCGCCCATGCCGCGGGCCTCTTTGTACTTTTTCTGCTTCACGGGATCCGAGGCGATGCTCTTCCACGCCTCGTATGCGTTCGCGTGCGACGCGCGCGCCTCACGCCAGAGCGCCGCAAGCTCCCCGCGCAGGTACGGGAACTTCACGCGGTGCGGACTGTAGAGATACCACGAGAACGTCGATCCACGCGGACAGCCGCGCGGCTCAAAGTCCGGCATATCGGGCGCCGTCTCCGGGTAGTCCGTCGCCTGATTCTCCCACGCCACGATCCCGTTCTTGACGTGGACGTTCCAGCTGCACGAGCCCGTGCAGTTGACTCCATGCGTCGTGCGTACGGTCTTGTCAAATGACCAGCGATCACGGTACATGTTTTCCCATGTACGCCCGCCCTCGCGCGTCTCCTGATGACCATCCGCAGAAGTCGACGTAGGAATCAGATACTTGAATTTTTGAAAGATACTGCTCACGCCTTCACCCCTCCGCTGTTCTGTTTAGGAATCGCTGAATTTATCAGTGCTTCCTTGACACAGAAAAAACACATTACATAGGTTCTTTTATGTTACTATAATCCTTGTCCCTAGAATGTGAGTAATATCACAGTTTTGGGCAATTTTCACAATCGAATGATATTCTCAATTCATATATGACGCATCTTACGCGAGGTTCTCATTATTGCTTTATGGTCATGCTAATTGCGTGAACATTTTGCTCGTAAAAAAAGAGCACCGCACGAAGCCCTCAGCCTCATGCGGTACTCCCGTGCGTGGAAAATATACGGATCAATTCTCAGCATAGCATTTATATCGGCTGAGACAGCTGCACGTCCCCTTATCGTATAATATTCGTATTCTCATCTTCCCTCAGGCACATATCTAACTGCATTGTCAAGATGGGCAGCTCCTCAAAAACAACATCTGCTATAATGCTCCAATTCGTTCCGTCATAATTATGTACGAGCCGATGCCGCAAGCCCGCAATCATCGCCCACGGAATTTCACCGTGTTTCGCTTTATATTCGGTGGATAAATGATAGCTGTGCTCACCCATATTATAT
>JABZYJ010000132.1 GCA_015265235.1 Selenomonas sp.
TCTGGCTTGTTAGATTCGAAATCTAACTGTTTTGCATTGTGTAGTTTTCAGGGTACATCCTGCGCCGCTCTAGTGCTCGGGCTTGCTTTCGCTCGCCCGCCGCTCTCATCGGCGCGACTGTCATAATATAACACACGTCTCGAGTCCCGTCAACCCCTCTTTTTCGTTTTTTTCGCTTTTCGTCAAAAAAGATGTGTCTACGCTTTTACACACTTATTCAGCCCAACGGATAGCGCGAACGTGATGAGGACCGTCGGCAGTGTGTATCCAATGGGCAAATCAACATCCATAAGCAGTCGATAGATGAGGAATCCCACCAACCACGCGAATATGTTTCGCCAATCACACGCCTTGTTCTGAGCATCCGTTTTCAGAACGAAGAACGCTCCGAGCAAAACAGCGACCATGGGGGCAAAGACAGATCCAATCATATACAAAAGCCCAGTAATGTCATCCATAGGAAAGAGAATTGCCGCCACTGTTCCAATTGTCGCCGCAAATACGGCCAACTTCTTCCCTTTTTCCTCGCCGCCTTGTCCCATAGCTGTCCGCACAGCTTCCGCAGAAATCCCGGCGGAGAAGGCATCCAAGAATGCTGTGGTGACCGTGGAAAACACAATAATAAGGAGTCCCACCGTGCCAAGCCCTGCGCGAAGCATGATCTGGGCGATGTCACCGGTTCCCGCCAAAATTGCCGCGCCCATGCCAATCAAAAACATCCAGCTGCTTACGAGACCGTATACAAGCGTGCTGACAAGAGCCGCCCTGACCGGCTCTTCGGTGTCCTTTGTGTAATCGCCGACCACAGGCAGCCACGAAAGCGGCATGGACACTGACAGTTCCAGTGCGGCTCCAAAGGAAATCATCTCGGACGAGAAAGGTGCTGTACCGGTCTCCTCCATAATAACAATGCACATGATCACCGTCAGGATGAAGAGTGCCGTCATCGTGATGGTATTCATCCGGCCAAAATTTCTGACTCCCACCATAATCCACAGTACAATCAGTGCGCCAATCACCACGCACCAGCCCCAGTTTCCTATCGGCCAGATGGCCGTGGCGGACAAAGCTCCGTCATAAATCATAATGCCTGTCCAGCCAACGAGCTGCAACACGTTCAGCATCGCAAAAAATGCGCCGCCATAGCGGCCATAGGCCATCTTCACCGCTTCCATGGCGCTTTTTCCACTTCTGGCACTGACCAACCCGGTCAGGAAAAAAAGGACACCGCCAATCAGATGACCTAGTACAATGGCTGTCATGCCTGCTTCCCATCCAAGTGGTGCCAGATAGGTCCCTGTCAAAATTTCCGCAATAGAGACGCCCGCACCGAACCAGAGCAAGCCATGTCCAAACAAATTGCTCCTTTTTGCTTTCTCATTCATCCTTTACATCCCCTCTGCAAACCTGCCTTGCAAGTCAAATGCATGATTCATGGGGCCAGAGCCCCTTCCGAGGTCAAGCATAGCTGCCAAGGCTCCGGAAACATATTCCTTTGCCCTGCCTACAGATTCATGCAGGCCAAAGCCCTTGGCGAGGTTTGCGGCAATAGCGCTGGATAGTGTGCAGCCCGTACCATGCGTGTTGTGTGTGTCGATTCTTCTTCCCTGAAACCACGTAACCGTCCCACGCTCATAAAGGAGGTCGTTGGCATCATTGTGACTGTGCCCTCCCTTTACGAGAACACTGCAGCCAAAGGTCTTTGCTATGGATGCGGCAGCCTCACGCATATCCGCTTCCGTTGTGATCGCAAGCCCGCTAAGAACCTCTGCCTCCGGAATGTTCGGCGTAATCACCTCGGCAAGCGGAATCAAAAGATCCGTCAATGTCTCCACCGCCTTCTCCTCAATCAGTCTTGCCCCGCTGGTGGCAACCATGACCGGATCCAGCACGATGTGTTCCGCCGCATAATGGGTTAGGCGATCTGCGATGATGCGGATCAGCGCCCCATCGGATACCATGCCGATTTTCACCGCATCCGGCCGAATATCCGAAAAAACGGCATCCAGCTCCTGCCCCAGAAACTCCGGGGAAACATTCAAAATGCTGCGCACACCGCATGTGTTCTGGGCGGTGAGTGCTGTCACGGCACTCATGCCAAACACACCGTTCATCGTCATTGTTTTGAGGTCGGCCTGAATGCCGGCGCCCCCACTGGAATCACTCCCGGCGATGGTCAGTACTGTTTTCATCCCGTTTTCCTCCCTATCTGCCCGTTGCTTCTTTTACCTTGTGCAGCAGGCGCTGCGTTGCAAGACGGATGTCTTCCTTGGCAAAGATCGCTGAAATAACGGCGACGCCCGCAACACCGCTGCCGGCAAGCTGCATGACGTTTTCATCGTTGATGCCGCCGATTGCGACAACGGGAACTGCTGTCGCAGCGCATATTTCTTTCAGTGTTTCATAGCGAACGACCGCGGCATCCTCCTTGGAGTTGGTAGGAAATACAGCCCCCACCCCCAAGTAATCGGCACCGCACCCAGCGGCAATCCGCGCCTCCTTTACCGTCTGTACCGAGACGCCGAGAATTTTGTCCTGCCCTATGCGTTGTCTGGCTGCACCTGCCTCCATATCGCTCTGTCCCACGTGGACACCATCGGCGTCGATCGCCATAGCCAGCTCCACATCATCATCAATCACAAAGGGTACACGATAACGCCGGCAAAGCAAGCGAAGCTCGCGTGCTTCTTGCAGCAAGGAAGCGCGGGGCATTGTCCCTGCGCTTTTCTCACGCAGCTGAAGGAATGTCGCACCTCCTTGCAGTGCACGTTCTGCCGCATCATACAGTCTTCCCCCATGCAGCCAGCGACGATCGGTCACCGCGTACAGGAGAAGGTCTTCTTTCCTCACAGCCATTTCATTCATCTTCTTTCCTGTCGCCTCTGCTCATTTCACATGGAGCCTTCGTCTGCACTCGCTGCCATATCATCGGATTTCGATCCTTTCTCCTCGATTCATATGCTCCGCTGTTATATGATAGAGTGCGTCGATGATCCGATTCCGATATGTGGCGTTTCCATCACCTTCTGTCATATACTCCATCGCAATCTCGCCGGCGAGTCCCATGGCAACAACAGCGGCGGCCGCAGCCGCCAAAGCATGGCCGGGATTTGCCGCCAGAAAAGCAGTCATGACACCGGAGAGCTGACACCCCGTTCCCGTAATGCTGCTCATTTCTTTGCGCCCATTGCGGATGACATAGCAAGCATCTGCATCAGCGACCAAATCAATGGCACCGGTAATGGCGATAACACTCCCGCATGATTGGGCACACGACTTTGCAAACGCAATCATATCTACAAGATTCGCTTCAGTAACCGCATCCGCGGCATCTGCGTCCACGCCCTTTGTCGTCGTGCTGCCAAGACATAGTGCCTTGATCTCCGATATGTTGCCACGAATTGCCGTAAAGTGCAGTTCCTCCATAAGAGCGGCTGCCGTCTCGGTGCGCAGCTTCGATGCGCCCGCGCCTACCGGATCCAAAAGCAGTGCATGACCTAGCTCCATGGCGCGCTTTCCGGCCAGATGCATCGCGCGGATGGACTGTTTATGCAGTGTGCCGATATTGATGTTCAGCCCGTCACAAATTCGTGTGATGTCGGCGACTTCCTCCGGCTCATCCGACATGATGGGGCTTGCACCAACCGCCAGAATGGCATTCGCCACATCATTTACGGTCACATAGTTGGTGATGTTATGCACGAGCGGTGCATTCTCTCTTACATTGTCCAAATAGCTTTCCAGCATGACTGCTTCCTCCTGCTGCATCGTTTTCCCAGCCCGTTCCGCCCGAATCACACATAATCCGCCTTACGAGGCCTGCCTGCACAAAAAAGAGCGCCACCCAAAATGAAATGGATGACGCTCAAATGCGCTTAAAAATAAAGGCCTATTTCCCTACGTTGGCATTATCCAAATCAGGTTATGGGTCAGGATCGAATCCACTCTCAGCCTTTCGGCTCCCCTTGTGCTTTTATTATACTTCTTCTTCCATGCTGTGTCAACTTAGGGAATCACTATACTATGCCTCATAGACAAAGTTCAATTCACTGCGCTCTGCAAGGAGCGGAGCGTTGGCGTCCTTCTCCGAGAGGACGGTCGGTGTGAGCGGCCATGCGACACCGATTGCAGGGTCATCCCAGCGGATGTTGCCGTCACAGTCCGGTGCATAGAGATTGTCCGCCTTATACTGCACCTCCACATTGTCGGTCAGCGTGATAAATCCGTGGGCAAAGCCGCGCGGGATGAAGAGCTGGCGATAGTTCTCCGCAGAGAGCTCCACTCCCACCCACTGTGCATAGGTTGGGGAGCCGCGGCGGATATCAACGGCAACGTCGAAGATCGCACCGTGCGAGGCGCGCAGGAGTTTCGCCTGCGCCATGGGGTTCAGCTGATAGTGCAGGCCGCGCAGTGTCCCCTTCTGTGCCGAAAAGGAGTGATTGTCCTGTACGAATGCGACATGAATCCCCGCATCCTCCATTTTTTTTGCCGACCAGCTCTCCATAAACCAGCCGCGCGCGTCGCCGAATACCTGCGGCTCTATGATGACAACGCCGGGCAGTGCCGTTTCAATGACTTTCATGCTATCCCTCTACATTTCATCCACAATGCGTTTCAGATACACACCGTATTCGTTTTTTGCCAGTGGCTCTGCGAGACGGAGCACCTGCTCGGCATCAATATAACCCATGCGGTAGGCGATCTCCTCGATGCAGGCGATCTTCAGTCCCTGACGCGCCTGGATGGTCTGGACGAATGCCGCCGCCGACAGGAGGGACTCATGCGTCCCCGTGTCCAGCCATGCATAGCCGCGCCGCAGCCGCTCCACACGGAGTTTTTTCGCCGTAAGATAGGCGATGTTCACATCGGTGATCTCAAGTTCCCCACGTGCCGACGGGCGTACTGCGCGTGCGATGTCGACGATGTCATGGTCATAGAAGTAGAGTCCTGTCACAGCGTAGTTGGACTTCGGCTGCTTTGGTTTTTCCTCAAGCGAGAGTGCTTTTCCGTCCGTGTCAAAGGAGACGACGCCGTACCGCTCGGGATCGGACACATAGTAGGCGAACACGGTCGCCCCCGTGTCGTGCTGTACCACCTGCTGAAGTACCTGTGCAAAATCCGAGCCGTAGAAGATATTGTCCCCCAGCACGAGCGCACATCCCTCGCCGCCGATAAAGTCTGCACCGATCAGAAATGCCTGTGCCAGTCCGTCAGGGCTTGGCTGTACGGCATACGAG